>NZ_ALJR01000049.1:0-2184 GCF_000287655.1 Selenomonas sp. FOBRC9 | reverse complement strand
TCTCTCTCGTCGTGTTGCTGTTTTCCTCTATTGTAATATTTCGGAGCTCAATCGTGCAACAAAAGAATTTTTCAGTGTTTCCCTAAATCTATTGTATATAGCAAAGACGGCAGGCTGTTTAAAGCCTGCCGTCTTTGCAGGAGGAACACGTGAAAAATTTGAACCGCGCATTTTTGCGCGATATATGGCTGCTGTCCAGGGGATTTTGGACGTCCGATTATAAATGGAAGGCGCGGCTGCTGGCTGTCGCCATTATCGCGATGCAGCTCGTCTATGTTTCCATTATGGTGTATTACAACGCCTGGCAGAAAGACTTTTACAATACCATTCAAGAAGTCTCCCCGGAGCATTTCTTTTACTATCTGAAATTTTGGCCGATGTACATGGTGATCTTCATCTTTATTGAGGTGAACCGTGACTATCTCATGCAGTACTTGGAGATACGGTGGCGCGCATGGGTGGTGGACAACTATACCGGCACGTGGCTCGGCGACCGCACCTATTACTTCATGCAGGTGATGCGGGGCGGAGAAGAGGATATCGATAACCCTGATCAGCGAATTTCTGATGATATTCGTTTGTTCGTGAACTATGTTCTGTCTTTGTCGCTCGGTATCTTGAACGCCGTTATGAAGATCTGTTCGTTCAGCGTCGTTCTTTGGAATCTCTCCGGCGTGCTCTATCTGCCGGTGGGTGAGGCGAGTGTGCCGGTGCATGGGTATATGGTGTGGCTTGCCGTGGCCTATGCTTTAGCGGGCTGCTTCTTCACCGTTTGGTTTGGAAAACCGCTGATCTCTCTGAACTATAAGCAGCAGGAATACGAGGCAAACTTCCGCTTTGGTCTGGCACGTCTGCGCGAATATGGTGAAAGTATTGCCGCCTACTGCGGCGAGGCAAAGGAGCAAAAGGATGCCGCTGCACGCTTTCGTTCGATATGGGAGAACTTTCGCCGTCTCATGACGAAGCAGCGCCAGCTCTCGTGGGTGACGTCGCTGCATTGGCGTATATCGTTCCTTTTCCCCTATCTTGTGGGCGTGCCGAAGATCTTCAGCGGCGAAATGCAGTTTGGCGGACTTATGCAGACGGCTGTTGCCTTTCAGCAGGTGGAAAATGCGCTCGCCTATCTCGTTCTGCACTATTATTCCCCGACCGAAGCGTCGTTTGCGCAGCTGCAGGCAGTAGTGCATCGTCTTACGGACTTTCGCCGGCATATGGACGACACGCGGGAAATGCTGCAAAGGTCGCGCCTGCGCCGCAGCGTACATTCGGAGCATGTATTGGAGGCGCGTGCACTTACCGTGCACAAACCGGACGGTGAGATTCTGCTGCGGGATCTGAACCTCACGATTGCAGCGGGGGAGCGGCTCCTCATCACAGGAGCTTCCGGACGCGGCAAGAGCACGCTGCTCAAAACGCTTGCGGGCATATGGCCTTATGCCGACGGAGAGATTGCGGCGCCGCCGGACTTCACCCCGTTCTTTGTGCCGAAGAAGCCGTATCTCCCGCTTGGCTCGCTGCGCGATGCGATCATTTATCCGCAGCGGGAGATGCCGTGCAGCGACGACTACCTGCGGGATCTCCTCCGCGCCTGCGGACTCTCCTCTCTTGTGCAGCGGTTGGCGGACGAAGAGAATTGGGGACAGTCCCTTTCGGTTGGCGAGCAGCAGCGCATTGCATTCCTGCGTGTCTTTTTGAAAAAGCCCGCGTGGCTCTTCCTGGACGAGGCAACATCGGCTCTTGATCACGCGAATGAGGAAGCGATGTACGGCCTTTTGCGCGTGTATTGTTCCGAGAGCACCGTCGTCAGTATTGCGCATCGCCTCTCTTTGCGGCGGTTCCATGAGTGGGAACTGGCGCTTTAGGCAGACCGGGCAGCGGCGCCTCTTTACGTGTGGGTTCATGGTAAAATGAAGTGGGACAGAAAAAAAGGACAGGCAGCGCTCAATGTGTTACAATGTTTTCACCACAAAAACAGAACAGAAGGTGCTGCCATGTCCCATACTCATTCTACCACAACCACGCGCTCATATAAACACCTAGACCCATATCGGCGCGGACAAATTTTTGCCCTCCTATCCACCGGTATGTCAAAGACTGACATTGCAAAGCAGGTGAAGATCTCCCGCTCTACCTTGTATCGGGAGATTACACGCGGCACTGTGACACAAATGCGCTCAGACCTTA
>NZ_ALJR01000048.1:0-35838 GCF_000287655.1 Selenomonas sp. FOBRC9 | reverse complement strand
GGGCGAGGCCCTCGAACGCCTCGCCCGCGAAGAGCGGCGCGCCCCCTCGTCGGATATAGGAGCGCAGATACCGCCGCGCAGTGCACGCCGTGAGGGGGCACGGACGTCCCCCCCGCCCGTAGAGCATGCGCCGTCTGCACCGACGCCGGCAGTACCGCCAGTATCGCGCACTCCGACAGAGCAGATACCGAAAACGGATGCTCCACCGTCCGCACACCGCCCCGCAGAGCGGGAGGAGGACGGCGCGGAGCGTCCGCGTTTTGAGGTGCGTGTCTAGGTGTTTCTTTACAAAATACGCCCTTTGTACTATGATAACAGATGAAATTCTACACTGCGATGGAGTGATATTGATGCTGGATATGAAGTTTGTCCGAGAGAACCTAGACGCCGTGCACGAGATGCTGAAGAACCGCTGCAACGGTCTCGACCTCAGCCCTTTTACCGCGCTTGACGAGGAGCGCCGCCGCATTTTGCAGGACGTGGAGGAAAAGAAGGCGCGCCGCAACGCCGTGTCGAAGGAGATCGGCGTCCGCAAGAAAGCGGGCGAGGCGGCGGAGGACGTC
The DNA here is from genome assembly GCF_000287655.1 of Selenomonas sp. FOBRC9. Taxonomy (NCBI): domain Bacteria; kingdom Bacillati; phylum Bacillota; class Negativicutes; order Selenomonadales; family Selenomonadaceae; genus Selenomonas; species Selenomonas sp. FOBRC9. The sequence continues at coordinate 35,275 of NZ_ALJR01000048.1, read as the reverse complement.
GTCGCGGAGATGCGGACGCTCGGCGATGAGATCGCGGCGCTCGATGAGGATCTGCGCGATGTCGAGCTGAAACTGCGCGACCTGCTCCTTCAAATTCCGAACATGCCCAAGGCGGATGTGCCTGTCGGAAAAGACGAGACGGAGAATCCCGAGGTGCGCCGCACGGGGACGCCGCGCGTCTTTGATTTTGAGCCCAAGGCGCATTGGGACATCGGCGAACAACTTGGCATTCTCGACGCGGAGCGCGCGGCAAAGGTCACGGGCGCGCGCTTTACGTTCTATAAGGGACTTGGCGCGCGACTTGAACGCGCCTGCATCAATTTCATGATGGATCTGCACGCGGAAAAGCACGGCTACACCGAGATGCTCGCACCTTACATCGTGAACGAGAGCAGCATGGTCGGCACGGGACAGCTCCCAAAGTTCGCCGAGGACATGTTCAAGCTTGAGGGGCTGGACTACTACCTCGTGCCGACAGCGGAGGTGCCGACGACGAACTACCACCGCGACGAGATTCTAGACGCGGCGCAGCTGCCGGAGTACTATACCTCCTACACCGCGTGCTTCCGTGCCGAGGCGGGCAGCGCGGGACGCGACACGCGCGGACTGATTCGTCAGCATCAGTTCAACAAAGTCGAGCTGATCAAATTCGTCACGCCCGAGACGAGCTGGGACGAACTTGAGAGTATGGTCGAGGCGGCGGAGGACGTCCTGCGGACGCTCGAACTGCCGTACCGCGTGATACAGCTCTGCACGGGCGACATGAGCTTTACCTCCGCCAAGACCTACGACCTCGAGGTGTGGATGCCCGCGCAGAATAAATACCGTGAAATCTCGTCGTGCTCGAACTGCACGGACTATCAGGCGCGCCGCGCGAATATCAAATACCGTCCCGCGCGCGGGGCGAAGCCCGCGTTCCTCCACACGCTGAACGGTTCGGGCGTCGCGGTCGGGCGCACGGTCGCCGCAATCCTCGAGAACAATCAGCAGGAGGACGGCTCGGTCGTCGTGCCGCAGGCGCTCGTGCCCTACATGGGCGGCGTGACCGTGATTCGATGAAAAAAATCATTGTCGGCATCACGGGCGCGAGCGGCAGCATCTATGCCGTGCGGCTCATGGAGGTACTGTGCCGCCGCGGCATCGAGATTCACGCCGTCGTCACTACGAGCGGGGAAAAGGTGCTCGATTATGAATGCGGCATCACGCGCGAGGAGCTTTCCCGCCGCGTGACGAAGCTCTACGCGAACGACGATGTGGGCGCGGCGATCGCGAGCGGCTCGTTCCGTATGGACGCGATGGTCATCCTGCCGTGCTCCATGCGCGCGGCGGGCGCACTCGCCCATGGCGTCACGGACGATCTCCTGACGCGCGCCGCTGACGTTACGCTTAAGGAGGGGCGCAGACTCCTGCTCGTGCCGCGGGAAACCCCGATGCACGAGATCCACCTCGAGAACCTGCTCCGCCTTGCGCGCGCGGGCGCGGTCGTCATGCCTGGCGCTCCCGGCTTTTACCACCGCCCGGAGACGGTGGATGATCTCGTGAATATGATGGTTGGAAAGATATGCGACCGCCTCGGTCTTGAGGAAGAACTTTTTTTGCGTTGGAGGTGATTGTGATGACTTTGTGTAAGTCAAAGACAGCTGTTTTGGCGGGGCTTGTGCTCTTTGCACTGCCGCAGATCGCGGCGGCAGATGCGCGCCCCGTGGACGATATGCGGGAGATGCATATGGGGGATGCGTCCGCGCGCACGGAGAAGCGCAGCGCGGAGATTCAGATGGATTACCTGCATGGGCACGGTGAACGCCGTTATATCGATCTCTACAATGTGCAGGTCTATCGGCAATATAAGGAGATGCACGCAATGTCTCTCCATTGGGGGGTGACAGTATCGCGTGCCGTCGGTTCGTGGGCAGAGAAAGACCGTCCGGACGTGCGGCTCGATTCGTCTGCCGTCGGCGTGGGCCCCTCGTATATGGTACGCTGGACGAAGCCCATGGGAAAAAAGTGGGAAGCGTCCCTTGACGTGACGGGCGCCCTGCTTGTTTATAACCGCGTCCACCCTGCACATACGCGCAACTATGACTTCCTATGGCGCATCGGTCCTCGTCTTACCTATAAGTTCAACGACCGCAGCGCACTGAGTGTCGCCTATCTCGGGCATCATGTCTCGAACGGACAGCGCACGAAAAATCCGGGGTACAACGGTGCCGGTCTCTCTATCGGTTATCGCTGGTCGTACTAGAGGACGGTATTTGTGGCAAAGAAATTCTACGCCGTGAAACGCGGGCACAAAACGGGGCTGTTCACCATATGGGCGGACTGTGCCGCGGCGGTGCAGGGCTTTCGGGGCGCGGTTTATAAAGGCTTTATGACCGAGTCCGAGGCGCGTGACTGGCTTGCGGGGACGGGAGTGAGCGGTGGTACTCAACCCCCCGCACACACTGCACCGTCCGCTGCGGATGAAGCGTCTGCCGACGCGGACTACATCATTCACACGGACGGCTCGTGCCTGCAGAACCCGGGCGGTGCCGGCGGATGGGCGGCGGTCATCGAGACTGCCGCGACGGGGGCGGTCGAGGAGAAGAGCGGCGGCGATCCCGAAACCACGAACAACCGCATGGAGCTGACCGCCGCGCTGAAGGCGGTATCCGCTGTCCCTGCAGGATCGCGTATCGTGCTCTATACGGACAGTCAGTATCTGAAGAATGCGTTTACCAAATTTTGGCTGCCCGCATGGAAAAAGCGCGGCTGGAAGAAAGCGGACGGCGCGCCCGTTCTCAATCAAGACCTGTGGATGCAGCTCGACGCGGCGTTTGCCGCGCGGCACGTCCGGTTCCGGTGGGTCAAGGGACATGCGGGCAATCCGCGGAACGAACGCTGTGACGAGCTCGCACGCACAGAGGCGATGCGGGCGGCAAAGGGGTAAGGAGGTGCGGCGGTGCAGAGAATCCTAGAGGCGGTCGGGGCATTTGTCCTCACGCATCTCGCCAATATCGGGCGCGTCACGCTCCTCTACGGAGAGACCATGCGGCAGGTCACGCGGCGGCTGCGCGTGCGGAGCATCGTCTATCAGATGTCGCATCTCGGTGCGGACTCCCTGCTCATCGTCGGACTGACACTTCTCTTTACAGGCGTTGTGCTGACGCTCCAGACGGCGCACGAATTCATCCGCTACGGCGCGCAGAGCACGATCGGCGCGGTCATTGCCATCAGCATCGGGCGTGAGCTCGGCCCCGTCCTCGTCGGCGTCGTCTGCGCGGGGCGCGTGGGCGCGGCGATTACCGCGGAGGTCTCCACGATGAAGGTCACGGAGCAGATCGACGCACTGCGCGTCATGGCGGTCAGTCCCGTCAACTACCTCATCGTGCCCCGGATGCTCGCGTGTATGTGCGTCGTTCCCATCTTGACCGTATTCGGCGACGTCATCGGCGTGTTCGGCGGCTATCTCACCGCCGTGCATTACTCCGGCATCTCCGCCTACACGTTCACACACTCGATTACACAGTTTGCAACCATCTATGACTTAACGGGCGGACTGATTAAGGCGATCTTCTTCGGCAACGTCATCGCTGTCCTCGGCTGTCATTATGGGCTTGCGGCGCCGAACGGTGCGGAGGGCGTCGGGAAAGCTACCATGCAGACCGTCGTCACCTCCATCATCGTGATTTTCATCCTGAACGCCGTCCTGACGTTCTTCCTTTTCTGACGGACGGGAGGGCATATGATAAAACTGCACGGCGTCTCCAAACGCTTTGCCGAAAAAGAAGCGCTGAAGGACATCAGCCTGACCATAGAAAAAGGCGAAACCGTCGCCATCATCGGCGGCTCCGGATCGGGGAAATCCACCCTCCTGCGCCTCATGATCGGGCTTGACCGCCCCACCGCGGGCGAAATCTGCGTCGGCACGGACAACATCGCCGCGATGGACGAGACCGCCCTCGACCGCGTGCGTCTGAGGATGGGCATGGTTTTCCAGTACTCCGCGCTCTTTGACTCCATGAGCGTCGGCGAGAACGTCGCGTTCGGACTGCGCGAGCACACGGATAAAACTGAGGATGAGATTCGCCGCATCGTCGCCGAAAAACTCGAGCTCGTCGGGCTGCCGGGCGTCGAGCACCTCATGCCTCAGGAACTCTCGGGCGGCATGAAAAAGCGCGTCGGGCTCGCACGCGCAATTGCGACCGATCCCGAGATCATCTTTTACGACGAACCGAGTTCGGGTCTTGACCCCATCATGACGGCAAAGATCGACGAACTCATCATCGATATGCAGAAAAAGCTCGACGTGACCTCCGTCGTCGTCACCCATGATATGGCGAGCGCCAGCCGCATTGCCGACCGCATCGCCATGATTTACGACGGCACACTTATTGCGGTGGACACGCCGGAGCGGTTTCAGGAAATTGATGATGCGCGTGTACAGGCGTTTTTCCGTACGCTGCATCACAGAAAGGAGAGCGGAGCATGAGCGCAGAGGCAAAAGTCGGCGCATTTACACTCGTCGGCGCGGCACTTCTCGTCGCCGTCGTCATATTCTTTGGCGGGCTGCGGCTTAGCGGGGGACATGAGTACACACTCTACGTCGGCTTTGGGCGCGCGGTCGGGCTGAACCCCGAGGCGCAGGTGCTCCTCTCCGGGGTGCCCGTTGGACATGTCGAGAAGGTGGGCAGCGACGGCACAGGTGTTACCGTCGCTATCAGCGTCTCGGACGACGTGAAGATCCCGCGCGGATCGTCTGTGACCATCGCACAGCCCGGCATCATGGGGGATAAGTTCGTCATCATCACACCGTCTGCAAATACGGATTACTATGCCGCGGGGGACTATCTCTACGGCGCGGATGAGATGGGCATGGACTCCATGTTCACCGAGCTGAATAAGATGATCATCCAGGTCGAGGACATGCTCACGGGCATCAACAACATCGTCGGTGAGCCCGGCTTCCAGACCTCCATGGTGCAGCTCGTCGTCAATATGGAGCACATGACGGCGCATCTTGACGGGCTTACTGCAACGCTTGAGCAGATGGCGGCGGAGAACCGCGGGAACCTCAGCGGCACGATCGCGAATATGAACGCCATGAGCGCCAACCTTGCGCAGAGCACGGCGAGCGTCGAACGTATCATGACCAATCTCGAGACCGTCGGAGCAGATCCCGCGACCGCAGAAAATCTGCGCCGCACCCTCGCCAATATCACTGAGGCATCGGGGCGCATCGCGCGCATTGCCGAGGGGATCGAGTCTGTGACCGGAGATGTGAAGACGCAGGAAGATGCGCGCGCCCTCATCCACAACGCGCGTACGATGACTGACAAGGCAAACGGGCTGATGGGACGACTCGGGAGCATAAAGGTCACGCCGAAGGTCGACGCCATGTACAGCGGCAAGGCGGACGACTGGCGGACGAACTTCAATCTCGACGTGGGCGAAGCGAAGGGGATGTATGCCTCGTTTGGCGTCGACGACATCGGCGGCGGCGATAAATTTAACGCACAGGTAGGCCTGCGCGGATCGGCACTCGGTGCGCGCGCGGGCGTTGTCGCGGGTGCGGCAGGGATCGGCGTCGATGCCTTCGCAGGGGATAAATTCAAATTCTCTGCCGACGCCTATGACCCGAATGATTTCACCGTTCGTCTGCGCGCGCAGTATCAAGTGCACGGCGGAACGTATCTCTTCGGCGAGTGGAACGATGTGAACGACAGTAAACAACGAGCCTTCTATACGGGCATTCGCCAAGAATTCTAGACGTGACGCGCGATTTTGGCGCATAGCTGTGTCACTGCGAAAAATCCTGCGCTCGACGTAGCTCTTAACTACGCCTTCGCTTGGATTTTTCTAGTTCCTTGCTCTGCCTCCAAACTTGCGCGTCACTCAGATTACGGTGTGACGAGGCGTGACGCGGGATTTTCGCGCCTAGCGTCGTCATTTTTGGCAAACGCTTCGTCGACGTAGGTTTTGGCTGCGCCTTCCTCGCGTTTGCCGCTATTCCTAGCTATGCATCGAAACTTCCGCGTCACTCGCTGTATGGTTTTATGTGCGGGATTTTGGCAATAGGTTAGCATTTGCATCAAATAAATAAGGACATTGCACGAAGCCGGCTATGGCGGTGCAATGTCCTATTTATGTGTTGGGCTGTATTTTTCTTGATTTTGTCTGGATTGCTGAGGTGTAGAGATGGTCTCTGAGGTTGCCGCTGCGAGATAGACAATGTCCTGCGTCATCGTGTTTGCGGCGTTGGGCAGCCAGCTCCTTGACCATTGCCTTTCAGATCCTTTTTCGCTTGGACAGCCTTGGAATCAAAAAGGGACTGCCGTACGGTGCACAAGGGATTCGTGCGGCAGTCTCCGAAGTGATCATAGTGTTTCAATGGGTATGATGGCTGTCCTTGAGGATGCCGACGAGCGCTCTTTGTACAATATCGAGCACGTCTTGCAGGAGTGCGTTATACATCTCGCCGCCGTCGACGACGCCGCGCCCGTTCTCTGTGAGGAAGAATTTTTTGGGATGCTCCGACGCTTCGTATGCTTCGTCGAATTTTGCCTTGACCAGTGCTTCAAAATCCATGAAAAGCCCTCCTTAAGATACAATAACAGATATCATCATTATACATGCTTTGCGGGGAAAATTCAAGGAATGGGCAGAAGCATGGCAAGCTCCGTAAATCCCTTTGCACGCAGCCATAGTCGGAAATCCTCGAACGGTGCGATGAGCGGTGCATATTTGAGCCGCATCTTGAAGCGCTCCATTGTGTGCATGTTGGCGCCGAAGATGGGGATTCGATCCATTTGATACGCGCCCTTGGCAGGTGTGCTCAGACCGTAATGGACGGTGAAGCCGCCGCGGTACCCCGCCGCCCGTGTGATGGACTCGATCTGCTCGTTGACAGCGCCGCCCGGGTAGGCGATGTAGCGGACGTTATAGCCGAGTTTTTCCGAGAGCAGCCTCTGCGAGTCGGCAATTTCATGCCGGAGATCTGCTTCGGCGGTGAGTTTGGAGAGATTCGCGTGGGTCATCGTATGGCTCTCGAAGCGCATGAGACCGGATGCTTTCATTTCCGCGATCTCATTCCATGTCAGGTAACCGGGATACGCATCCGTAAGGTCATAGATGAGGAAGATGGTCGCCTTGAATCCATATTTTTGCAGGATGGGATAGGCGTACTCGTAGTTGTCCTCATATCCGTCGTCGAACGTTATAACGACGGGTTTTTCCGGCAGGGCGGCACCGTTTTCGCAGGCGTCCATCAGCTCGTCAATCGTGACCGTCGTATATCCTTCTTCTTTGAGATACGCCATCTGTGCCTCGAATTGCTCCGGGTGGAGTGTGAGCGGGTTGCCGTCCTTCACCTCCACTTGATGATAGTTGAGGACGGGAACAGCACGGCGTTCCGACCACATAAGAATGAGCGCGGCGGCAAGAAGCAGCCCGAAGAGGATGATGACGGCGCATAGGATTTTTTTTGATGAAAATTGCAATTCGATTGCCTTCTTTATAAAAATTTCACAATAAGTTTAGCTTATACCTTACTTCATGTCAAGGGGTTGCGGGCGGAGTAACAGTGTGCAGTGAAAAAACTTTGATAAAAATGATGTTTCGGGCTATAATGAAAGTGAATCTATATGAAAAGTAAGGGGCGAAGCAATGAATCGAAACGATCCGTGCTGGTGCGGCAGCGGAAAAAAATACAAGAAATGTCATGCAGATTTTGACGAGCGGATTGCATCCATACATTATGATGTTGTCAAAGGACAGGTGCGTCCGCCGCGCAGGATTATCAACAACGAGGCGGATATTGAGGGGGTACGCCGCGCTGCGCTTGTGAATGACGGCGTACTCGATCTCATGGAGCAGCTGATTGAACCGGGGGTGGACACGGAGACGCTGGATCATGCGGCGTATGAATATATCACAGAGCGCGCCGGAATCCCTGCCTGCCTCGGATTCGAGGGCTTCCCGAAAAGTATCTGCACGTCGATCAATGACGTCGTCTGCCATGGGATCCCGTCAAAGAAGGACGTCCTCAAAGAGGGGGATATCGTTAATGTTGATACGACAACCATTGTTGGCGGCTATTATGCGGATGCATCACGCATGTATATGGTGGGAAAAGTTCCTCTCGCCGCGGAGCGGCTCGTACGCGTGACAAAGGAGATCATGGAGCGCGGCATTGCGGCGGCGCGTCCCTGGCATTTCCTCGGTGATGTCAACGCCGCGTGCGGTGACTGGGCACATGCGAATGGTTACTCTGTCGTGACGGCACTCGGCGGGCACGGCGTCGGCAAGGAGTTTCATATGGATCCGTTCGTTTCGCATGTGGGAGAACCGGGGACGGGGATGCTCATGGTGCCTGGCATGATCTTTACCATCGAGCCGATGATCAATGCGGGCGGTTATGACGTCACCGTCGACGCGGATGACGGCTGGACGGTGCGGACGAAGGATCATTCGCTTTCTGCACAGTGGGAGAATACGATCCTCATCACAGAGACCGGCGCAGAGGTGCTTTCATCATGATGCCGTTTGCAGAGATCGGAGTTTCGGAGGCGCTGTGCACCCTGCTCAAAAACCGGGGCATCAGCGTCCCGACGCCCGTACAGGAGCGTGCTGTTCCCGCCATGCGTGCAGGGCGCGACGTCATTGCGCAGGCACAGACAGGTACAGGCAAGACGCTCGCCTTTCTCCTGCCCGTATTGGAAAAAATCAAACCTCAGGGTGCAGTGGTGCAGGCGCTCGTCATCGCTCCGACCCGCGAGCTGGCAATACAAATCGCACGCGTCGCGGAGCCTCTTGCCGCGGCGCTCAGCATTGGCACGACGCTCGTCTACGGCGGCGCGGACATCGAGCGGCAGAAGGAGAAACTCCGCAGGCATCCGCAGCTCGTCATCGGTACGCCCGGACGACTGCTCGACCATGTGCGGCTCGGGACACTCGCCCTCGGCAGCGTGAACAAGGTTGTTCTCGACGAAGCTGACGAGATGTTGAAGCTCGGCTTCATCGAGGATGTCGAGACCCTCCTCGGGCACACGGCGCAGGACTATCAGCTTGCGCTCTTTTCGGCGACCATGCCCGAGCGTATCGTGCAGCTCACAAAGCGGTTCATGCACAACCCCGCGCGCATCAAAATTGAGGGCGAGCACACGACACTCGAGAACATCGAGCAGATCGCCCTTTCCGTGAATGAAGAGGAAAAACTGGATCGCCTCTGCGCCTCCATCAACGAGGAAGCGCCCTACCTCGCCATGGTATTCTGCGCGACGAAGGAGCGCACGCACGCGCTCATGATGGCGCTCGCGGGACGCGGCTATCTCGTGGACGCGCTCAGCGGCAACCTCACGCAGACGCAGCGCGCCTTTGTCCTGCGGCAGTTCCGCGCGGCAAAGCTGCAGATCCTCTGCGCCACAGACATCGCTGCGCGCGGGCTCGACATCGAGGGCGTGACGCACGTCTACAACTACGACCTGCCGCCGACGGTCACAGATTACATCCACCGCATCGGGCGGACGGGGCGCGCGGGCGCACGGGGGCGCGCCATCACGCTCGTCACCGCACGCCAGCACGAAAAGCTTCGCAAGATCGAAGCGGCACTCAAAGAGCGGCTTGCGCGCGCGGCGGTAAAGAAAAAGCCGCGTCCCGCTCCGCAGAAAGCGCAGCCGGACAAAGAGGGGCGGCGCGTCGTGCAGAGCCATCCGCCGCGCGGCGGGAAGCCCCCGCGCAAAAAGGCAAAGAAAGCACCCAGCAAGACGGTTACGAATCTCGGGCACCGCAGCCGCAAGCGACGCTGAAGAATACTTTTTGAAACTTTACGAAAATTACTTAGAAGGAAAACATTTCACGCTGTCGAATCTATTTAGGGTAAAGACAATTCCAAAGAGGAGGGAATCTCATGATTGGTATCAAGAATGTGATTGCGATTATCTGCGGCGGCGGTCCTGCGCCCGGCATCAACAGCGTGATTTCGGCGGTGGTTGTTGAGGCGACGCGCCACGGCTGGGATGTCCTCGGCATGTACGACGGATTTTCCCGGCTCGCGCGCGGGGAGAAGAACTACATCCGTCTCGACCCGCCGAGCATCAGCCGCATTCACCTCACGGGCGGATGTATCCTCAAGATGTCGCGGTTCAACCCGACGAAGAAGGAATCCGACCTGCGCACCGTTGTAGAGACCCTCACAGAACTGGGCGTGACCCATGTCGTCACCATCGGGGGCGATGATACCGCATTCAGCTCGATGGCAGTCTCGGAGTATGCGCGCAAGATGGGGCGCACCATCAACGTCGTGCATGTGCCCAAGACCATTGACAACGATCTCCCGCTCCCCGAGGGCGTGCCGACATTCGGGTTTGAGACCGCACGTGCATTCGGAACGATGGAGATCGAGAACCTCATGGAGGACGCGAGCACAACGAATAACCGCTGGTACTTCACCATCGCGATGGGGCGTACAGCAGGGCATCTTGCGCTTGGTATGGGGCGCAGCGCGGGCGCTGCAATCACCGTGATCCCTGAGGAGTTCGCACAGGATAAGATCCCGCTCCAACAGATCGTAGACATCATCACCGGTTCGATCGTGAAGCGCTATCTCACGGGGCGTAATTACGGCGTGGCCGTCATTGCCGAGGGGGTCATCGAAAAGATCGCCGAGGAGGACTTTGCCAAACTCGGCAGCGTCGTCACGGACGAGCACGGACACATCCGCTACAGTGAGCTGGACTTCGGCGAAATCCTCAAGCAGGCGGTGCTCGCCGAGACAAAGAAGCTCGGCATCACACTCTCTATTATTGATAAGGAAATTGGCTACGAGCTGCGCTGCACGGCACCGATCGCATATGACATCGACTACTGCCGCTCACTTGGCTACTCTGCCGTGCAGTTCCTCAGAGCAGGCGACTCCGGCGCGATCATCACCATTCAGGATAATCAGGCAGTGCCGATGCGCTTTGACGAGATTCGCGATCCCGAGACGGGCAAGACGAAAGTGCGCAAGGTCAACATCGACTCCGTTCATTACCAAATTGCGCGCGGCTTTATGATGCGCCTTGAAAAAGGCGATCTTGACGATCCGGGGCTCGCCAACGCTTACCGCCTCACCCCAGAGGAGTTCAAGGAGCGGTACGGATACCTCTTTGAGGACGAGCGCGAAGCGTAAAGACCAAACAGGCTGTATAGAAGGACTGCCGTATGATGTTTGCGGCAGTCCAATTTTTTTGTTTTTAGGTATTGACGAATCAATACTGTTGTCGTATAATATCGTCTTGTTAGCGCAGTGCGCGAATCTGCGCCATTTAGATCATCGCGGGGTAGAGCAGTTGGTAGCTTGTCGGGCTCATAACCCGAAGGTCGCAGGTTCGAGTCCTGTCCCCGCAACCAAAAATGCATAGCAGTCATGGGTAGGTGGCCGAGTGGTTAAAGGCAACAGACTGTAAATCTGTCATCTTCGGATTACGATGGTTCGAATCCATCCCTGCCCACCACTTTTTTATCGCGGGGTGGAGCAGTCGGTAGCTCGTCGGGCTCATAACCCGAAGGTCACAGGTTCAAGTCCTGTCCCCGCAACCAAGTTTGTTCGCTGGTGTAGCTCAGTCGGCAGAGCGTATCCTTGGTAAGGATAAGGTCACCAGTTCAATCCTGGTCATCAGCTCCATAATAACGGCGGCATAGCTCAGTTGGCTAGAGCATGCGGTTCATACCCGCAGTGTCCGGAGTTCAAATCTCTGTGCCGCCACCATTTTGAAACTCACCCCCGATACGGGGGTTCTTTTATGCATTTTTGTGAAAATGTTGCGGTTGACAGCATTTTCCAAGTATGATAAATTGGTATGAGTTATTGCCCAAAGAACTAATGAGGAGAGTTGATATTCATGCGCAACAACATTACGCTTGAGTGCACCGAGTGCCATAGCCGCAACTATCGCACGAACAAGAACAAGAAGAATAATCCGGATCGTCTCGAGTTCAACAAGTACTGCAAGTTCTGCCGCAAGCACACGGCACACAAAGAGACGAAGTAAGCGCGCCTGATATCATGGGAAAAATAGTCAAATTCCTACGCGAAGTTGTCGCCGAGATGAAGAAGGTGTCGTGGTCCACAAAGCGCGAGCTTGCAACATACACCGGCGTCGTCGGCATTGCGATTGTTATCGTCTGCGCACTGATTTGGATCTGTGACACGATTTTTGCCCGTGTATTTCAGGTCATTTTGCATTACTAGGCTGGGTGAGGGATATGGCGGATAAGGAAGAACTCTATCTGAGACAGGCAAACCCGCACCGGGCATGGTATGTCATTCACACCTATTCGGGCTATGAGAACAAGGTCAAGGCGAATCTCGAGCGGTTGATGCATTCGGCAAGCATGAGCGACATGCTCTTTAACGTCGTTGTCCCCGTAGAGGACGAGCTTGAGGTCAAGGACGGCAAGGAAAAAGTCGTCCCGCGCAAGGTATTTCCCGGATATGTGCTGGTCGATATGATCGTTGACGAGCATTCATGGTATGTCGTCCGCAATACGACAGGCGTCACGGGATTTGTCGGCTCCGAAAAGCACCCCATTCCGCTTACCGCGGAGGAGGCGGAGCGCATCCTGAGCGGTTCTGTGGGCGGTGCGCCAAAGCGCCGGGCAAAGGTCGCCGTCGGCGACAACGTACGCATCGTATCGGGGGCATTTGAGGACTACGCCGGCAAGGTGATATCGATCGATTCTGCCGGAGCACGCGTACAGGTGGATATCGAAGGAACGCCGATTGACATTGAAATTGATCAGGTCGAGCTGATCTGAGACCAAAGAATACACACCGAAAGGAGGTGATGTGTCAATGGCAAAGAAGGTTGCGCGTGTCGTAAAGCTGCAGGTTCCTGCAGGCAAGGCGACGCCGGCTCCTCCGGTAGGACCTGCGCTCGGTCAGGCGGGCGTCAATATCATGGCGTTTGTCAAGGACTTTAACGAGCGTACGGCAAAGCAGGCAGGGCTGATCATTCCGGTTGAGATCACGGTCTTTGAGGATCGCTCCTTTACCTTTATCACGAAGACCCCGCCGGCAGCAGTTCTGCTGAAGAAGGCTGCGGGCATCGAAAAGGCGTCGGGCGAGCCGAACAAGACGAAGGTCGCAAAGCTCCCGCGTGCAAAGGCGCGCGAGATCGCCGAGTCTAAGATGCCGGATCTGAACGCCGCGTCGATTGAGGCGGCAACATCCATGATCGAGGGCACCGCCCGCAGCATGGGAATCGAGATCGTCGACTAAGACGCTCTCTGTGGCAGGGCATTCTGCCCGCTGTGACCACGAAAGGAGAACACACAATGGCAAAATTTGGTAAGAAATACCAAGATGCCGCAAAGCTGATTGAGAGCGGCAAGCTCTACACTTCGCAGGAAGCAATGGAACTCGTGAAGAAGACCGCCACGGCGAAATTCGACGAGACCATCGAACTGCATGTGCGCCTTGGCGTCGATCCAAAGTACGCGGATCAGCAGGTGCGCGGCGCCCTTGTCCTGCCGAACGGCACGGGCAAGACACAGCGCGTTCTCGTCTTTGCCAAGGGCGAAAAGGTCGCCGAGGCGGAAGCCGCCGGTGCGGACTTCGTCGGATCGGACGAGATTGTGCAGAAGATTCAGGGCGGCTGGCTCGACTTTGACGTCGCCGTCGCAACGCCCGACATGATGGGCACGGTTGGTCGTCTCGGTAAGGTGCTTGGCCCTCGCGGCCTCATGCCGAACCCGAAGCTCGGCACCGTCACCATGGATCTCAAGAAAGCAGTTTCTGAGATCAAGGCAGGTCAAGTGGAATACCGCACGGACAAGGCGGGCAATATCCACGTTCCCATCGGGAAGGCCTCCTTTGATGCGGAGAAGCTCCGCGAGAACTACCAGGCAGTCATCGAAACGCTCATCCGTGTAAAGCCGGCAGCGGCAAAGGGGCAGTACATCCGCTCCATCACGGTCGTCGCGACGATGGGACCTGCCGTCCCCGTTGCGCTCAGCTAAGCCTGAGCGGCGGAATTTCCCCGGGCTGTAGACAGCAGGTTTGCGAAAGCATCTAACGACGAAGTCGCCTGCCGAGGTCGGACGTGAATTAGAACATTCATCTCCGGCAGAGCAGCCGGAGATTTTTATATTCCATAAACGAAAGGAGGGAAACAATTTCATGGCAGATCATAAAAAAGAAGTTATCGTTGAAAAGCTGAAAGAGCAGCTTGGCTCCGCCAAGGGTGCCGTATTCACGACGTACAGCGGCCTCACGGTCGCGCAGGATACGGAGCTGCGCCGTGAGCTGCGCTCTGCGGGTGTCACCTATCATGTCGTGAAGAATACGATGCTGCGCCGTGCCGCCGATGCGCTTGGGCTCGAGGGGCTTGACCCGCATCTTGAGGGAACCACGGCGTTTGCATTCTCCGCGGAGGATGCCGTTGCTCCTGCAAAGGTTATTTGCGATTACATCAAGAAGAACAAGCTCGACGACAAAGGCGTTCTGTCCGTCAAGGTCGGTACCGTCGAGGGCAAGGTCATCGAGGCAAACGAGGTGCAGGCACTTGCCTCGCTCCCGTCGCGCGAAGAGCTCATCGCAAAGCTTATGGGCAGCATGAACGCGCCGATCTCGAACACGGTGAACGTCCTTCAGGGCGTCATCCGCAACGCCGTCTATGTGCTTGATGCAGTGCGTGCGCAGAAAGCGTCCGCATAAGGAAGAATATAACAGATTTCATACAAAATTTTGGAGGTATATCTCATGAATAAGGATCAGATTCTTGAAGCTATTGAGAACATGACTGTTCTCGAACTTTCCGAGCTCGTTAAGGCAATGGAAGAGAAGTTCGGTGTCAGCGCCGCCGCTCCGGTTGCGGTCGCAGCTGCCGGTGCGGCGCCCGCAGGCGGTGCCGCTGCTGAGGAGAAGACGGAGTTCACTGTCGTTCTCGCGTCCGCAGGCGATAAGAAGATCAACGTCATCAAGGCCGTCCGTGAGGCAACGGGTCTTGGGCTGAAGGAAGCAAAAGAGCTTGTTGACGGCGCACCGAAGCCGGTCAAGGAGAACATCGCCAAGGCCGAGGCCGAGGAGCTCAAGGGCAAGCTCGAAGAGGCAGGCGCAACGGTCGAGCTGAAGTAATTTACTTCAAAACAAACTATATTAGAGCTGCTGCATGGAGACATCGTGCGGCAGCTCTTTTTTCGTGCGTCTAATAAATCCGCTAAAAAATATTTGACTTTTTGTCGTTTTACGCTTGACTTTTTGCTTTTTACGCTGTATATTCTTTATAGATTCGGTTAGCACTCGACAATATGGAGTGCTAACAACAGTTAAAAGAGAGGAGAGGGGTTGATGGTGGATGAACTTGACGCACGCAAGAGCAAGATCTTGTGGGCGATCGTAGACGACTATATTGCGTCGGCGGAACCGGTCGGATCTCGGACACTCGCACGCAAATATAATCTCGGCATCAGCCCTGCGACCATCCGAAACGAGATGGCGGATCTGGAGATGCTTGGATTCCTAGAGCATCCGCATACATCCGCCGGACGCATCCCGTCGTCAAAGGGCTATCGGTTCTATGTCGACGGACTTCTGCCGGTCGCTCCCGTAACGGAGACGGAGCGCACGCGTATTCACGAATGGTACCGTGCACGCGTGCGGCGCCTCGACGAGATGTTCCAAGAGACGGCGCGTCTTATCGCAGATGTGACGCACAATGTTTCGCTCGTGCTCGCGCCGCAGGCAGCACAGTCGGCATTTCGCCTGCTGCAGTTCCTGCCGATGGGCGAAAGCCATGTGATCGCCGTCCTCATGACGGATGCGGGCTTCGTCGAGAATCGCGTCATTGAGATTCCGGAGGGGGCTTCTTTCGAGGACTTCCTCCGAATGGCGGACGCGGTTAACCGCATACTCGCGGGCAAGGCACTGCGGGATGTGACGCGTGAAGATCTGAGGTGCATTCGTGACGACATCGGTGATGAGGCAATATTTGCCGAGGCGATGCACGTCATGCATCGAGCCCTCGAGGGGCGTGACGGGGAGCGTTTGTACCTTGGCGGTACGTCGCAGCTTCTCGCACATCCGGAGTATCGGGATCTTGAGCGTGTGCGCGAGATTTTGCACGCCCTTGAGCACGAGGATCTCGTCAAGGAGATCCTGCACACGCATACGGGCGAGGGGCTGACAGTGACAATTGGGCGCGAGAACATGAGCAGTGCGTTTTGGGATACGAGCGTGATTACAGCTTCGTATCATGTGGACGGCAGACTGCTCGGTACGATTGCGGTGCTCGGTCCGACGCGCATGGAATACGCGAAGGCAATGCGCATTCTGGACTATGTGAACACGAATTTAACAGAGATGATCCATCGTCTGAAGTGGTAGAAGAGGTGAACAGCTTGCAGGAAAAGGAAGAGCCGGTACAGGAGATACCGGTGGAAGAGGTGCAGCCCGCAGAGCAAGAAGTCGAAACGGACGAAGCAGCCACAGATACGGCTGTGGAACCGGAGATTCAGGTGGAGGGCACTGCGCCCGAAGAGGATCCTGTCGACGCGCTCGAAGCGCAGCTCAAAGAGAAAAATGACCGCATTCTGCGGCTTCAGGCGGATTTTGAAAATTTCCGTCGGCGCACGGCAAAGGAGAAGGAAGAGCTGACAGCGGTTATCACGCAGAATATACTCGGCGATCTCCTGCCGCTCCTCGATAATTTCGAGCGGGCGATGGCGGTGGAGCAGACGGACGGCGAGGCGTTCCGCAAGGGCGTGGAGATGATCTTCACCCAGCTCAAAGAGGTGCTTGACAAGAACGGTCTGGAACATATCGAGGCGGAGGGGCAGCCCTTTGACCCGAATGTGCACCAGGCGGTTATGCGCGTCGAGAACCCGGACGTCTCGGACGGGACGGTTACGCAGGTGCTGCAAAAGGGCTACCGCGCAAAGGGACGCGTCATACGTCCCGCAATGGTGCAGGTCGCCGGCAGTTAACAAAAAAGAAATCACATCATCATATTTGATTTGGAGGAATATAAAATGGCTAAAGTAATTGGTATTGACCTTGGTACGACGAACTCCGTTGTCTCGGTGATGGAGGGCGGCGAGCCTACCGTTATCACGAATCCGGAGGGCAGCCGCATCACCCCGTCGGTGGTTGGCTTTACGAAGGATGGACAGCGTCTCGTCGGACGTCTGGCGAAGAACCAGGCGGTTTCAAACCCGGATCGTACGATCTCGTCCATCAAGCGCCATATGGGCGATCCGAACTATCATGTCACGATCGACGGCAAGAGCTACACGCCGCCCGAGATCTCGGCGATGATTCTGCAAAAGCTTAAGAGTGATGCCGAAGCATATCTCGGTGAGACGGTGACGCAGGCGGTTATTACGGTGCCCGCGTATTTCAACGACAGTCAGCGTCAGGCGACGAAGGACGCGGGCAAGATCGCAGGTCTCGAAGTCCTGCGCATCATCAACGAACCCACCGCGGCGGCGCTCGCCTACGGTCTGGATAAGGATAAGGACGAGACTATTCTCGTCTTCGACCTTGGCGGCGGCACATTCGATGTCTCCATCCTCGAACTCAGCGAAGGCGTGTTCGAGGTCAAGGCAACAAACGGCGATACCCACCTCGGCGGCGACGATTTCGATAAGAAGATTATGGATTGGATGGTCGAGGAGTTCAAGAAAGTCAACGGCATTGATCTTTCGCAGGACAAGATGAGCGCACAGCGTCTCATCGAGGCGGCAGAGAAGGCAAAGATCGAACTCTCGAGTATGTCCCAGACGAATATCAACCTGCCGTTTATCACGGCGGATGCCACGGGACCAAAGCATCTCGACCTCACGCTCTCGCGTGCAAAATTTGAAGAACTCACGGCAGACCTCGTCGAGCGTACGATGGTGCCGACGCGCAAAGCGATGGAAGATGCAGGGCTCTCGGGCAGCGACATCGACAAGATTATTCTCGTCGGCGGGTCGTCCCGTATCCCCGCGGTACAGGAAGCAATCCGCAAGATCCTCGGCAAAGAGCCGTCGAAGGGCGTCAACCCGGACGAATGCGTCTCCATCGGCGCAGCGATTCAGGGCGGCGTGCTCGTCGGCGAGGTCAAGGACGTGCTCCTGCTCGACGTGACCCCGCTCTCGCTCGGCATTGAGACGCTCGGCGGCGTCTGCACGAAAATCATCGACCGCAACACAACCATCCCGACCTCGAAGAGTCAGGTGTTCTCGACGGCGGCGGACAATCAGCCGGGCGTTGAGATCCACGTGCTTCAGGGTGAGCGTGAGATGGCGGCGGGCAACAAGACGCTCGGACGCTTCCAGCTTACGGATATCCCGCCTGCACCGCGCGGCGTACCGCAGATCGAGGTCAAGTTCGACATTGACGCCAACGGAATTGTCAACGTTTCGGCAAAGGATCTCGGCACGGGTAAAGAGCAGAAGATTACCATCCAGTCCGACAGCGGCATGAGCAAAGAGGACATCGAGCGTATGGTCAAAGAGGCAGAAGCTCATGCTGCCGAGGACAAGGCACAGAAGGAAGCCGTTGATGTGCGCAACGCGGGCGACGCTCTCGTCTATCAGGCGGAGAAGGCGGTCAAGGATCTCGGCGAAAAAGCGGATCAGGCACTCGTTGCAAAGGTCAATGCGGGCGTTGAAAAGCTGAAGGAAGCCCTCAAGGGCAGCGACCTCGACGCTATCAAGAAGGCGACCGAGGAAGTTCAGCAGCCGCTCTATGAGCTCTCCGCAGCCGCGTACCAGCAGGCACAGCAGGCGGCAGGCACGCAGAGTGCGGCGCCGGGCAGCGATGCGGGCGCAGGTGCGCAGCAGAGCGCACCGCAGGATGATAACGTCGTCGACGCGGAGTTCACCGAGGTCAAAGACGACAAGAAGTAAGGTGGTATTGTGAGCGATAAACGCGATTACTACGAAATCTTAGGCGTCGCAAAGGGCGCCTCGGACGACGAGATCAAAAAAGCATACAAAAAACTCGCGCGTAAGTATCACCCCGACCTGAACCGTGACGACCCGAAGACCGCCGAGGAGAAATTCAAAGAGGTCAACGAGGCGTATGATGTCCTTAAAGATCCTCAGAAAAAAGCGGCATACGACCAATTTGGGCACGATGCCTTTGACCCGCGCCGCGGGGGCAGCGCCGGAGGAGGGAACCCTTTCGGCGGCGGATTCGGCGGCTTTGGCGGATTCGACGTGAACGACATCTTCGATATGTTCGGCATGGGCGGCAGTCGCCGCGCGCGTCAGCAGGGTCCCGAACGCGGTGCGGATCTTAGATTTGACCTTGAAATCACATTTGAAGAGGCTGCGTTTGGCAAGGAAATCCAGCTCGATGTTCCGCGGGATGAAAACTGTGAGACCTGCGGCGGCAGCGGTGCGGCCAAGGGCTCAACGCCCGAGACCTGTCCCGCTTGTCACGGCACGGGACAGGAAGAGGTCGTCCAACGGACGATCCTCGGCAGTATGCGTACAGCGCGGACGTGCAGTAAATGCGGCGGCACGGGCAAGATCATCAAAACGCCGTGCGGAGACTGCCATGGCACCGGACGCAGACATGTCACGCGCAAGATTGACGTCAAGATTCCCAAAGGGGTCGACGAAGGACAGCGCGTGCGCGTCACCGGAGCAGGCGAAGGCGGCGTGCGCGGCGGCGGCAACGGCGATCTCTACGTTTACATCTACATCAAACCGCACAAGCTCTTTCAGCGGCGTGGGAACGATGTCATCATCGAGATACCGATCACCTTCGTACAGGCATCGCTCGGCGATACGGTACAGGTACCGACGCTCGACGGTGCGGTCGATCTGAAAATCCCCGCGGGGATCCAGACCGGAACGGTGCTCCGCATCAAGGGGAAGGGTATCCCACACCTGCGCGGTACGGGGCGCGGCGATCAGCATGTCCGCATCAAGGTCACAACCCCGCAGAAACTCTCCGCGCGGCAAAAAGAACTCCTCAAGGAGTTCGGTGAACTCAGCGCAGACTCCGTCAACCCGGAGCAAAAGAGTTTCTACGAAAAATTCAAAGATTTATTTACCAAAGGCTGACGGATCATAGGGCTGTTGCACAAATATACTTTTGTATATGTGCAATAAGCCCTATTTTTTTTGAACATGTTATATGGTTCGTGCATATGTAATGTTCTGCGCGGATCATTATATATCCCTCGTACACTGCGTGACTTTTGCGGGGAAATAGAGTACAATGGTCACAAAGAGCAGGAGGGGATTATGAGTAAACGTGAGAGAAATATGCGCCGGAGCGCCGCAGCGTTGGAGCAGGAGAGTGCAGAGGGGATCGAAGAGAGCCAGTTGCGCCGCTTGTTGACAAATACCATCGATACCATTGAGGACAACAAGACACAGATCTTCGACATCTATCAAAATACGCGCAGCGAGCTGGAGCAGGCGCGACAGCGGCTCATCGAGCTGAAGAAGAATGTAACCACGACGATTGAGCGTGTGGACGGACTTGCAGCTGAGGAGCAGCAGGCGAAGCAGCGGCTCGCTGAGGTCAGCAGCAGGTTCTCCGAGTTTTCGGAGGACGAGATTCGCAAAACCTACGAGAATGTCTCCATCATTCAGATCAATCTCGCCATCGAGCGGGAGAAAGAGCAGCAGATGCGCGTGGAACGGGATAAGCTGGAGATTCGTCTGCGTTACCTCTTCACAATGGTCGAGCGTGCGGAACACATGGCGCTCGCGATCGGTTCGGTGCTCAGCTACCTCAGCACACACGTCAGCGGCGTGATTTGGAAAATCGAGGCGGTGCAGAAAGATAAATTTGTCGGCGCACGCATCATCAAGGCGACAGAGGAGGAGCGTTACCGCATCTCGCGCGAGATTCACGACGGCCCCGCGCAGGATCTGGCGAATGCTCTTTTTACGACGAGCATCACGGAGCGGCTCATGGATCAGGATATGGCAGCTGCGAAGGAAACGCTAGGGGAGCTGCGCGGTGAGATCCGTAAATGTCTTACGGGCGTCCGTCAGATTATATTTGACATGCGGCCGATGGCGCTCGACGATCTCGGGCTGCCGCAGGCGGTGGAACAGCTTGTGAATCTTTTCGGTGAACGTGGAAAGCTGCGCGGATCCTTTAGTCTCGAGGGTCATCATTATCAACTGCCGAAACATGTGGAGATCGCCGTGTTCCGGATCGTGCAGGAGGCGCTCAACAATGTGGTGAACCATGCCAAGACGGATAAGGTGAAGGTGCGGATGCATTATACCGATGCGGCGCTCACGGTACTTATCGCAGATGAGGGGGTGGGATTCGATACAAAGTATGCGCATGATGAGCCGACCGAAGAGTCCGATGATTCCTTTGATATGGAAGCACAGCGGCGCAAACGCCATTTCGGCGTGATCGGCATGGAAGAGCGTGCTAAACTCATCGGCGCGGCAATTCAGATACTCTCCGAGCCAAAGAAGGGGACGAAGGTACATCTGCGCGTGGAAAACCGTATGGTGGATGAGTGAAGGCGCCGATTGCCGGAGCGCTCCTAGATTATGCAAATCTTGGTATCGCGCCATTCCATACGCCGGGGCATAAGGGGGGACGCGGGGCGCATCCTCTGCTCCGCAATTTTTTGACGGAGACGGGGCTGCGCGCCGATGTCTCGCTCTCGGCGGAGCTCGACGACCTCCACGCGCCGACGGGATGCATCGGCGCGGCGGAGGAGATGGCGGCACGGGCGTATGGGGCGGATGCCGCGTATTTCATGATCAACGGCACGACGGGCGCGATCCATACGATGCTCATGTCGGCGCTTGTGCCCGGGGATACGGTGCTCGTGCCGCGCAACGTGCACCGTTCGATCGTCGGCGGGCTGATCCTCGTCGGTGCGCGCCCGGTCTACATGCAGCCGGAGATCGACGCGCGGCTCGGCATCGCGATGGGCGTTTCCCTTGCCGAGGTGCGGCGCGCAGCGGCGGCGCATCCGGGGGCACGCGCCGCGCTTTTCGTCTACCCGACGTACTACGGCGTTGCAAACGAGCTGCCCGAGATCGCGGACTTCCTGCACACGCGGGGGATACTTGTGCTCGTCGACGGGGCGCACGGGGCGCATTTTGCATTCTCCGACGTGCTGCCGCCGTCCGCGATGCAGGCGGGCGCGGATCTCTCCGCGGAGAGTACGCACAAGATGCTCGGCTCGCTGACGCAGACATCCATGCTGCTCGCGCGCGCGGGGCGCGTCCCCGCCGAACGCATCCGCGCGGCATCGGGACTGCTCCAGTCGACCAGTCCGAACGAGATCCTGCTCGCTTCGCTTGATGCGGCGCGTCTGCAAATGGAAGAGGAGGGACGCACGCGGCTCGATACAGCGATATGCTGCGCAGAGGAGCTGCGCGCGCGCATCAATGAGCTGCCGGGACTGTGGGCATTTGGCGGCGCGTACATGGGCGCGCCGGGGCGCGTCGCGCTCGACCCGCTGAAGGTCACGGTGAACGTCGCGGGACTCGGGCTCTCGGGCTTTGCGGCGGAAGAGGAGCTGCGCCGCGCGGGGATCGCGTGTGAGTTGTCGGATGCATATAATGTGCTCTTTTTGCTCTCCTATGCGGACGGAGTGCGGGAGATAGAACGAATTGCGGCGGCGCTTGAGAAGATAGCAGCGCGGTGCGGAGAGGCAGATATGCCGGAGACTGCGGCGCCGGAGATGCCGCCCTTGCCGGAGACGCCGTGTACGCCGCGCGCGGCATATTTTGCGCCGAAGGAGCGCGTGTCTCTCGCGCAGGCGGCAGGACGCACGGCGGCGGAGACGATTCTCTTTTACCCGCCGGGGATTCCCGTGCTCGCTCCCGGGGACGCCATACAGGCGGCGTCGCTCGATTATCTGCGCGCGATGCGGGACGCGGGCGCGCGTGTTGTGGGCGCGTCGGACGCATCCCTTGAGACAATACTGGTGACAGCGGAAGGATAGCTATGGCAAAGGGCAAACTCTTTATCATCGAAGCGGGTGACGGCTCAGGGAAGGAGACACAGACGCGGCTCCTCGCAGAGCGGCTTGAGCGGGACGGACACAGCGTCCTGCCGATTACGTTTCCCGACTATGCGGCGGATTCCTCCATGCTCGTGCGGATGTATTTGCGCGGGGATTTCGGCACGCACGCGGATGATGTGAACGCCTATGCGGCATCCACGTTCTTTGCCGTCGACCGCTACGCGTCCTACAGGACGAAGTGGGGGCGGGACTACGAGACGGGCGCAGTGATCCTTGCCGACCGCTATACGACGTCGAATATGGTGCATCAGGCGGTCAAGATTCGGGGCGATGCGGAGCGGGATGCGTTCCTCGATTGGCTCTATGATCTGGAGTTCCGCAAGATGGGACTGCCCGTGCCGGACGCCGTGTTCTTCCTCGACATGGAACCTGCGGCGGCGCAGCGGCTCATCGCCGCGCGCGCAGAGAACAGCGGCGCCGCGCCCGACATCCACGAGCGCGATGCGGACTACCTTGCGCGCACCCACGACGCCTACGTCCTGCTCGCGGCGCGCTACGGCTGGGTGCGCATCCCCTCAAGCACGGACGGCGCACCGCTGCCGATCGCGGAGATTCACGAGCGGCTGTACCGTGAGGTGCGAAAATATTGGGGAGGTGAACCATGTGCCTGAAATCAGTATTTTCTTCGGAATACGTATCATGATCTATCACAATGACCACAACCCGCCGCATATTCATGCAGAATATGCAGGCAACAAAGCACAGATCGATATTCAAACCGCTTCGGTGACGCGAGGCTTCCTCCCAAACAGACAATTAAAACTTGTGCTTGCATGGTGCGCTATGTATCAAGATGAACTGATGCAGGATTGGGAACTCGTCAAGAGCGGGAAAGAACCGAATCCGGTACCGCCGCTCAGAAAGGGCTGATAACGATGGATGAGAGATTTTTTCCCGAGGTCTTACAGGTCGTGCCCGGCGAGCAGTACGAGTTGTACGCATACTTCAACGACGGAACGGTGCGCCGGTATGATGCCGCGCCCCTCGTGGCGCGCGGCGGCGTCTTTCGCCCGCTCACGGATAAGGCGGTGTTCGATGCGGCGCTCACCGTGATGAACGGGACGGCGGCGTGGGATATTGAAGGGAAAAGAGATCCTCGCAAATGCATTGATATCGATCCGTTTGACGTATACGACGCACCCGTTGTACGGGATCCGTTGGAAGTATGATCCGGAAGGCGCAAAGAGAGTGACGTTTTGATTCAAGAAGTGATCATTGTCGAGGGGAAGATGGATGTCGCGGCGGTGCGGCGCGCGGTGGAGGCGGACTGCATCATCACGGACGGGTTTCGTCTGCGCAGCCGCGCAATCAAGGATATCCGCGCCGCGTATGAAGCGCGCGGCATCATCGTCCTCACCGATCCCGACACGGTCGGCGAACGCATTCGTGCGCGTCTGACGAAGATGTTCCCGCGTGCAAAACACGCCTTTATCCCCGCCGAGGAGGCGACGAATGCCGCTGACGGCGACGTCGGCGTCGAGCAGGCGAGCCCCAATGCCGTGCGGGCGGCGCTCGCCCTCGTGCATACGCCGATGGAGCGCCCCGCAGAGCTCTTTTCGATGCGCGACATGATGTCGTACGGTCTGACGGGGACGCCTGATGCCGCCGCGCGCCGCGCCCTGATGGGGCGGCGGCTCGGACTCGGATGCGCCAATGCAAAGACGTTTCTCGCGCGGCTCAACACCTACGGCATCAGCCGCGCCGACTTTCAATCCGCCGGAGAGGAGCTGCCATGAGAGCGAATATTCCCGTGATTGCCGATCCGGAGGTCACGCGCCATATATTGAACGCCTTTCACCTGCGTGCGAGCAAGCGGCTCGGGCAGAACTTCCTCGTGGACGCGGGCGTTGTGCGCGGTATCGTGGAGGCGGCACAGCTCACGCCCGCAGATACGGTGCTCGAGATCGGCCCCGGCATCGGCACGCTGACGCAGGGGCTCGCGGAGACGGGCGCGCGCGTCGTCGCGGTCGAGCTGGATAAAAAGCTCCCCGCCGTGCTCGCCGAAACCCTGCGCGGCTACGATAACGTCACCGTCGTGCCGGGCGATATTCTAAAGATCAACATCCCGGAGACGCTTGGATTAAAAGAGGGGCAGCGCTTCAAGGTCGTGGCGAACCTGCCGTACTACATCACGACGCCGATCATCATGACGCTCCTCGAACAGCGGCTGCCGATCGAGCGGCTCGTCACGATGGTGCAGAAGGAAGTGGCGATGCGCATGACGGCGCAGCCGGGGTCAAAGGACTACGGCGCGCTCTCCCTCGCCGTGCAGTATTTCACCGCGCCGCGCATGGTGATGGACGTGCCGCCCAGGGCGTTTCGCCCCGCGCCCGAGGTGACAAGCGCAGTCGTTGCCTGCACTGTGCGTGAGACCCCAAGCGTTGCGCCGCGCAGTGAAAAACTCTTTTTCCGTCTCATCCGCGCGGCATTCGGACAGCGGCGCAAGACCCTGCCGAATGCGCTGGTGGGGGCGGGACTGACGAAGGATGCCGCGCAAGCCGCCCTGCGCGCGGCGGGCATCGCCGGCAGCACACGCGGCGAGCAGCTGTCGCTCGAAGACTTTGCACGGATTTCCGATGCTGTCGGCGATCTGCCGGGACAAGGGTGAGGAGGAATGAAGATGCTCTTTGACAGCCATTCGCACACCGTATTTTCCGCCGATTCGGAGATGCCCGCGGAGGAAGCCCTGCGCGCCGCGAGGGCAAAGGGACTCGGGATCGTCTTTACCGAACACTGCGACTATGACTATCCCGCGGCGGGCGAGGAGACGTTTCTCTTTGACCCCGAAGCGTATTGGGCGGCATATGAGCCGCTGCGCGATGCGGGGCTGTCCCTCGGTGTCGAAATGGGCATGATGGAGAGCTCACGCGAGAAGAATGCGGCATTTATTGCGCGTGTGCCGTTCGACTTTGTGCTCGCGTCCATTCATTTCCTGCGCGTGAAGGATCTCTACCTCCCCGAGGGATTTGAGGGGCGCGAGAAGGACGAGATGTACCGCGAATACTTCTCCGTCATGCGCGCGGAGATCTACGCGCAGACCTATATCAACGCGCTCGCGCACATCGACTACATCGCGCGCAACGCGCCGTTCGAGAATCCCGAGATTTCCTATGGCACATTCGCGGAGGAAATCGACGGTGTGCTCCGCGCGCTCGTCGAGACGGAGACGGTCATTGAGATCAATACACGCAGACTCGGCACGCCGCGCGGCATCAAGGAACTCGCGCCCGTCTACCGCCGCTATCGCGAACTCGGCGGGCGGTACGTTACGATCGGCTCCGACGCGCATGTACCGACGGCAGTCGGCGCGTATTTTGACCGCGCGCTCGCACTTGCGCACGCGTTTGATCTGACTGTCGTCACGTTCCGGGAGCGCAAAATGCAGATTTGTGAACAGTAATACATCATGGAATGGGGGATATGATGAATTATCGTACAATTAATTTTCCCGAAAACAGCCTTTTTCTCGTGAGCGGCGGTGCCGGATTCATCGGCTCGAATCTATGTGAAGCGCTGCTCTCGATGGGGCATCGCGTGCGCGTGCTCGACAATCTGTCTACGGGCTATGAGAAAAATATCTCGGGACTGCGCACGCATGAGAAATTTGAGTTCATTGAGGGGGACATCAAGGATTTTGCGGCGTGTGCGCGCGTCTGTGCGGGTGTCGATTATGTGCTCCATCAGGCGGCGGCGGTGAGCGTGCCGGAGAGCATCGAGCAGCCGATCGCCTACACCGAGACGAATATCATGGGTACGGTCAACATGATGCAGGCTGCCGCCGCGGCGCATGTGAAAAAATTCGTCTACGCCTCGAGTTCCGCAGTCTACGGCGACGATCAAACGATGCCGAAACGCGAGGAGATCGTCGGGAGGCGGCTTTCCACCTACGCCGTGACGAAGTACGTCGCCGAGGAGTACGCCGCACAGTATACGATGCATTACGGACTGGACTGTTACGGGATGCGCTATTTCAACGTCTATGGGCGCCGCCAGGATCCGAACGGTGCGTATGCCGCGGTCATTCCGAAATTCGTCGAAGCGCTCCTGCACGACACGCCGCCGACCGTCAACGGCGACGGCGAGCAGTCGCGCGATTTTGTCTATGTCGAAGACGTCGTGCAGGCAAATCTCCTCGCGTGCGCCGCGCCGCATGAAGCGGCGGGCGAGGCGTACAACATCGCGAGCGGAACGCGGTCAAGCCTCAACGAGATGTACGCCGTCCTCAAAGAATTGCTCGGCAAAGACCTCGCGCCCGTCTACGGACCGGAGCGCGCGGGCGACATCCGCCACAGCGGCGCGGACATCACAAAAGCGCGTGAAAAACTCGGCTATGCGCCCGCATACGATTTCAAGCGCGGCGTCAGCGAGGCAATCGCATGGTACAGAGAGAATCTGTGATATCGAATTTGATATAGAAATAAAAAAGGGCTATTGCACGATTTTTCCTTCGTGTAATAGCCCTGTTCCTTATGGGAAAAGGGGATAATAAGGAGATCCCTTTTAACGAAATGCTTGTACGAGCTGTTCAAGCCCTCGTTCGAGCGTCGCTCGGGGGCAGGCGATGTTGATGCGCTGGAAACCGCTGCCGCCTGTGCCGAAGATGGGACCGTCGTCGAGCCAGAGGTTTGCCTCGTGAACGATTTTGTCGTTGAGCGCCTTGTCCGAAAGACCGTAGGCACGGAAGTCGAGCCAGAGGAGGTATGTTCCCTCGGGCTCGACGATTTTTATTTGCGGCAGATACTGTGCGAGGTACGCCTTCGTATACTCGTAGTTCGTCTCAATGTAGGCGAGGAGTTCCGTGAGCCACGGCGCACCGTGTTCGTATGCGGCGTGCGCGGCAGAGAGTCCGAGCGTGTTCGGTTCGTCGTAGCCCGTTTTGCCGCGTTCCGTGCGGAAACGGCTGCGCAGGCCGTCGTTCTTGATGAAGATGTTGGAGATTTGCAGCCCCGCGAGGTTGAAGGTCTTGCTCGGCGAGGTGCAGGTAACGGTGATCGCTGCAGCTTCGGGTGAGATGGCGGCGAACGGCGTATGCGTGAACCCGGGGCGGATGAACTCTTCGTGTATTTCGTCGGCGACGACGAGGACGCGGCGGCGCAGGCAGATCTCGGCGATACGCTCAAGCTCCGCGTTCTGCCACACGCGCCCGACGGGGTTGTGCGGACTGCACAGGATGAAGAGCTTCACATTGTTCTCGATGATTTTTTGCTCAAAATCCGCAAAGTCGATCTCGTAGCGTCCGTTTTCGAGCCGGAGGGGATTGTCGACGAGCGTGCGTCCGTTGTCGCGGATGACGTTCGCGAACGGATAGTAGACGGGCTGCTGGATGAGCACGGCGTCGCTGGGTTCTGTGAATGCGCGAACGGCGGTCGCGATGGCAAAGACGACACCCGGCGTGATCACGAGCTCGCGGCGCGCGACGTCCCAGTTGTGGCGCGTCTTGAACCAGTGCTGCAGGACGGCGAAGTAATCGTCCTTCACCTGCGTATAGCCGAAGATGCCGTGCGCTGTGCGGCGCGTGAGGGCGTCGAGGACGGGCGCGGGCACGCGAAAGTCCATGTCGGCGACCCAAAAGGGGAGGACGTCTTTCGGATAGCCGCGCTCTGCGGCGAAGTCGTATTTGATGCTCGCGGTGCCGCGGCGGTCGATGAGTTCGTCAAAATTCGTGGGCATGATGATTCTCCTGTTAGAAACTGTTATTGCATGGCTTAGGGAGGCGTTTCACGCCGCTGCGCAAACGACGCGGCAGTGATATTCGGCGCTCAGAATGTTATACGCCGCACAGCCCTGTGTCGCTCTGCTCCTTGGGCTGCACAGCGGCGTTCTCACACTGCATATGAACGGGAGGTAAATATGCCGCGCCGCCCTTGCGGGTTACAGCTTTGCGGCTGTGATAACGCCCCCCTGCGCCATACTTAAAGGGCATCACTCTTTCCGCGCCGGAGGGCGCGCATCGGTTGCAGCTTTTTTCACGAAGGTTATTTTATAGTAGTGCTCCCTATTATCTTTCTCGTGCCGCGGCGCGCAGCGCCTGGGCAAGATCCTCCTCAATGTCGTCGACGTCCTCGATGCCGACGGAGAGTCGCAGGAGACGGCTGTCAAGCCCCGTGCGGCGGATGAGTTCGGCAGGCATCTCCGCGTGCGTCTGCACGAGCGGATAGGTGAGGAGACTTTCGACGCCGCCGAGACTTTCGGCGAAGGCGATGAGCTTCAGGTGTGCGAGACATTTCTGTGCGATTTCGGGCGTCTGTACCTTGAACGAGATCATCCCGCCGAACCCGGTGCTTTGACTTTTTTGCAGTTCGTGTCCGGGATGATCCGGGAGGCCGGGGTAGAACACCTCCGTGACCTCCGGGAGCGTGCCGAGCCACTCCGCTGTCGTGAGTGCACTCTGTGCCTGCCGTTCGATGCGGACACCGAGGGTCTTGATGCTGCGCAGCATGAGCCACGCGTCCATCGTACTGAGATTCGGACCCTCAGATTTTACGAAGAACTCGATGCGCTCCGCGAGATCAGAGGTGCCGTCCTTGACGGCGATGAATCCGCAGATGATGTCGTTGTGCCCGCAGAGGTACTTCGTTCCGCTTTCGAGGACGATGTCCGCGCCGAGCATGAGCGGCTTTTGGAAATGCGGCGAGAGGAAGGTGTTGTCGGCAACAAGGAGCGCACCGCCCTCGTGTGCGATGTCCGCAAGCGCACGGATGTCCGTGACGAACATCATCGGGTTCGAGGGCGTCTCGATGAAGACCATCTTCGTCGCGGGGCGCATCTTCGCGCGCACGAGCGCCGCATCGCGCGTGTCGATATATTCGAAGTCAATGCCGTATTTTGCGTAGATTTCGTTCGTCAGGCGCACCGTGCCGCCGTAGATGTCCTCGGAGAGGAGCACATGGTTGCCTGCCGTGCAGAGGGAAAAGACGAGGTTGATTGCCGCCATGCCTGAGGACAGCGCCCACGCGCGTTCGCCGCCCTCGAGGAGCGCGACGGTTTGCTCGAGCACACTGCGCGTTGGGTTCGCCATACGCCCGTAGTCGTAGCCCGTGCTCTGGCGAAATGCGGGATGGCGGAACGTCGCGGAGAGATAGATCGGCTCCGTGATTGCCCCCGTTGCATCGTATCTGTGACAGCCATGCACCTCGGCTGAAAAATCCTTCATGTTTATTTCCTCCCTCATCATTTTGCAGTTCAGCATTGTTATGTATTTCATTATAAACGCGGGGAAAGGCATCTGTCAATCAAAAAATCCATAAAAACATACTTGACAACTATGCTAAAGCGTTGTATGATTGCTCCACGATAAAGTTAAAACATATCTGCGAACAATGAATTTAAGAGTCCGGCAGACTTGCCGGGAAGGGAGCATATCATGGCGGTATCGAAGAAAGAACTTGTGCTGAGCGCGATGGATCGCAAGGGAGTCGAACGCGTTCCGGCGGGATTTTGGTTTCATTTCCTCGATGACGAGATTCACGCGAACGCGTACGATGATCCGAGCCTAGAGAAAAAGGTCTTGGACGGGGAGCTGCGCTACATCGAGGAGTCGCAGCCGGACTTTGTAAAGATCATGACGGACGGGTTCTTCTCCTATCCGAATCCCGTCGTGCAGCAGGCGCGTACGGCGGCGGAGCTGGCGAAGGTGCAGCCGCTGCCCGACGACCACCCGTTCTTCACGCGGCAGATTGCGTATGCGAAGGAGATCACACGCCGCTACGGCAATGAGATCGCGACGTTCTACAATATCTTCTCCGCGGCGACGACGGTGAAATTTATGCGGCCGGGCACGATCGACGAGAGTGAGACGTTCCTCACGAATCTCGTGCGTGAGGATAAGGAAGCGGTAAAGGCGGCGTTCGCCGTCATCTCCGCCGACATCGCGAAGCTCGCGCGCCGCATCATCGAGGAGGCGGGCGTGACGGGCATTTACCTCAGCCTGCAAAACCACACGGGATTCGGAGACGACCGCAGCGTCTACCGCGCGGTGTTCGCCCCCGGGGAACAGGAGATTCTGCGCGCGGCGAACGCGGCAAACGACTACAACATCCTGCACATCTGCGGCTATGCGGGACACCGCAACGAGCTCGAATGGTATCGCGGCTACGAGGTCAAGACCATCAACTGGGCGGCGGTGGTCGAGGGCGTGCCGCTCGAGGAGGGGCGCAAAGTGTTCCCGGAGCACGCGCTGCTCGGCGGATTCGGCAACCTCGATACGGACGTGCTCTATCGCGGCAGCCGCGCGGAGGTGGAGGCGGAGACACGCCGCATTTTGGCGGCGGCGGGGCGCACGGGCATCCTGCTCGGCGCGGATTGCACCGTGCCGCGCGACATCGATCGGAACCGTTTTGCATGGGTGCGCGAAGCCGCACGCGTTTGAGATAGGAGGATGGCAAAATGAATTTCAATAAAATCACGAAAACGGCGCTGACGGCGCTCCTCGGTGCGGCGCTTGCCGTAGGTCTTGCGGGCTGCGGCAAGGACGCGGCGGACGGCGGCGCGGCGAAATCCGCGGACGGCAAGAAGATCGTCACGGTCGCGCACACGAACTACTATGTCCCGTACGACTATGTGAACGAGCAGGGTGAATCCGACGGATTCGAGGTCGCGGTGATGAAGGAAGTCGCGAAGAAACTGCCGCAGTATGAGTTCAAATTCGTGCCGACCTCGGACGACGACCTTCTCATCGGCGTCGAATCGGGCAAGTACACGGTCGGGACGAAAGGTATTTGGATCACGGATGCGCGCAAGAAGAAATATGTTTTCCCGAAGAACAACATCGGCGCGAGTGTCATCGGTCTGACGATCCGCAAGGACACGGCGAATGAGATCAAGGATATGGCGTCGTTCGCGAAGTTCAGCGGCAAGATCGTGCCAATCGCTCCGCAGGACGCGCGCTACATGGTTGTCGACACCTACAACAAGGAGAACCCGGACAATCAGATCAAGCTGACGTCCTCCGAGTCGTTCCAGAACGCGGACGCGTACAGCTGGGTGATGGAGGGGCGCTACGACGGCTATCTCGACGTCGAGCTGAGCTACAAGAACAACATCGCCAAGGAGGATGCGCCCTACCATGCGTTCAGCGACAAGCTGACCTATGTGCGCTACAAAGGCATCCCGACGTACCCGATCTTTAACAAGAACGAGCAGGCATTCGCCGACGAATATGACAAGGCGATCGAGGAGCTGCGCTCCGAGGGCAAGATCGCGGAACTTGAGCAGAAATATTTCGGCGAGAGCCTTTCGGAATATCTGAAGTAAGCGGAGAGAAATGTGAGGTGAAGGGTGGAAACAAGAGCCTTTGACGCCGGTATGATTTTAGAGGTGCTGCCCGACCTCCTCGCATATCTTGACGTGACCCTGCTCGTTGCGGGCATCAGCATCGCGGCGGGATCGCTCCTCGGCGGGCTGCTCGCATGGGCAAATCTTGACGGCGGGCGTCCGCTGCGCGCACTCGCGGCAGTCTATGTGTATGTCATGCGCTGTACGCCGTCCATCGTCCTGCTGTTCATTGTGTTCTACGGGCTGCCAAAACTCCTGCAGGGCGCATTCGGCATCGATATGAACGGCATGAACCGCGCGGTGTTTGCGGTCATTACCTTTACACTGCTCTTCGGCGCGTACATCTCCGAGGTGTTCCGCGCCGCGTACAAGGCGGTGCCGCGCGGGCAGTACGAGGCGGCGGTCTGCGCGGGGCTCTCGCCCGTGCAGGCATTCGCCCACGTCATGCTCCCGCAGGCGGCGATCGTCGCCCTGCCGAATTTTGGCAACGCGTCGATCAATTTGCTGAAGGAAGGCTCGCTCGCCTATACCATCGGTCTCATCGACCTCATCGGCAAGGGCAACCTCATCATCGCGCAGAACTTCGGCGCGTACGGGATCGAGATCTATCTCGCCTGTATGCTCGTCTACTGGGCGATCGTGCTCCTCTTGGAGCAGGCGTTCATGCGGGTGGAACGCCGCCTTGATAAAGGCGCGAGTCTGCGCGTCGAGGCGCCCGCCCGCGCGGGTGCGGTAACGGGAGGAGGCGCCGCGGATGGAGCTTGATTTCGAATTTATGCGCGAGACGTTCCTGCTCGTTTGGCAGGGCGCGGGCGTCACGCTCTCGCTGACCGTGCTCTCTCTCGTCCTCGCCGCGCCGACTGCGTTCTACTTTGCGGTGCTGCGCGTGCGCGGACGCCGCGTCGGCGGGACCATCGTGCGGTGCTACGTCTCCTTTGTGCGCGGCACGCCGCTCATCTTGCAGATACTGCTCCTTTATAGTCTACTGCCGAGCCTGCTCAACGTCGTCGTCAAGCAGGTGGGACTGGATGTCAACGTATTCGATGCCGTCGATCCCTTTTGGTACGCGGTCTTTATCTTCATGATCAACTCGATCGCGCTGCTCACAGAGGCGTTCCGTTCCGCCCTGCTCGCCATCCCAAAGGGACAGCTCGAAGCGGGGCTCGCGAGCGGACTTTCCGCGCCCGCGACCTATCTGCACGTCATTCTGCCGCAGGCACTCGTCGTCGCGCTGCCGAGCATCTGCAACATCACGGTCAACCTCATCAAGGGGACATCGCTCGCGTTCCTCATGACGGTCAAGGACATCATGGCGGTGGGGAAAATCGCCGCGTCCTACGGCTACAACTACATCGAGGCATACCTCGACGTGTTCGTCGTCTATCTCGTGCTCTGCACGATCGTTCAGCTGCTGTTCGCAGCGGCGGAGCGCCGCGTCGGCGCGTTCCGCGGTCAAATTTAGGGAGGGGAGAACATGCTGCTGCATGTCCAAAATGTCCGCAAACAGTTTGAAAACACCGAGGTGCTGAAGGACGTCAGTCTCAGCGTCGACAAGGGCGACGTCGTTGTCATCCTAGGCCCCTCCGGATCGGGCAAAACGACCCTCCTGCGCTGCCTGAACTTCCTTGAGCGCGCCGACGGCGGCGCGATGGATTTTCACGGCGCGCATCTCTCGCTCGCGGACGCATCGCATAAAGAGGTCGCGGACGTGCGGAAAAAGACGGGATTCGTCTTTCAAAACTACAACCTCTTCGCGAACAAAACCGCACTCGAGAATGTCACGCTCGGGCTGACGGTCGGGCGCGGCATCGCGAAGGAAGAGGCCCGCGAGATCGCCATGGATGCGCTGCGCAAGGTCGGCATGGAGAGCCGTGCGGACTACTATCCCGCGCAGCTCTCGGGCGGGCAGCAGCAGCGCGTCGGCATCGCGCGCGCCGTTGCGGCAAAGCCCGACGTTATCCTCTTTGACGAGCCGACCTCCGCGCTCGATCCGGAGCTTGTCGGCGAGGTTCTATCGGTGATGAAGCAGCTCGCGCAGGAAGGCACGACGATGATCGTCGTCACGCACGAGATGAAGTTCGCGCAGGACGTCGCGACGCACGTCGTATTTATGTCGGACGGCGTGATCGTGGAGGAGGGCAGCGCGAAGGAGATCTTCACCGCACCGCGTGAGGAGCGCACGCGCCGGTTTCTGCGGAGGATTCTGCCCGAAGAGTATGAGCCTGCAGCTCTCATTTAGGAGTGTGTGAAAGAAATTCTGTAAAAACTTCTGACTCGAAGGAATAAGGACTTCTATGGTAAAATCAAATCATGGGAGGTCTTTGTTTATGGCAAAACAACAAAAAGAAGTTCACAAAGTCAAAATGACCGATGGGAAAAGAGCGATCATTCAGCAGCTCTTTCAAGAGTATGACATTGAGAGCACATCCGACATCCAAGACGCACTAAAAGACCTGCTGGGTGGAACCATCAAGGAAATGATGGAGGTGGAAATGGACAGCCATTTAGGCTACGAAAAATCCCAACGCTCCGCCAATGAGAACGCTCGCAATGGGTACAAATCCAAGACATTAAACAGCAGCTATGGGAGCGTTCGGATTGAAGTCCCCCAAGACCGGCAGTCTTCTTTTGAACCACAGGTGGTAAAAAAGCGGCAGAAGGATATCTCTGCGATTGATCAGAAAATCATATCCATGTATGCCAAGGGAATGACTACGAGACAGATTTCCGAAACGATCAATGACATCTACGGTTTTGAGGCATCGGAAGGATTTGTATCCGACGTAACCGATAAGATTCTGCCCCACATTGAGGAATGGCAGAACCGCTGCCTTGTCAGCGTTTACCCGATCGTTTTCATTGATGCCATCCATTTTTCCGTGCGTCAGGACAGCATCGTAAGCAAACTTGCGGCCTACGTCGTTGTAGGGATTAACGATGCCGGGCGAAAAGAAGTCTTAACCATTGAAATTGGAGAAAATGAGAGCAGCAAATATTGGCTTGGCGTTCTTAACAGCCTAAAAAATCGA
>NZ_ALJR01000047.1:0-45563 GCF_000287655.1 Selenomonas sp. FOBRC9 | reverse complement strand
ACCGGTGGATAGGAGGGCAAAAATTTGTCCGCGCCGATATGGGTCTAGGTGTTTATATGAGCGCGTGGTTGTGGTAGAATGAGTATGGGACATGGCAGCACCTTCTGTTCTGTTTTTGTGGTGAAAACATTGTAACACATTGAGCGCTGCCTGTCCTTTTTTTCTGTCCCACTTCATTTTACCATGAACCCTCGGCTTCATCATGCCTCAAAGGCGCCCTTAATATGGCGCACCCGCCAATCGCCGTGGACGGCATATACCTCTATCACGTCAAAACGGCAGGGACGATCGTCGATCTGTCTCTGCCGCAGATACCAATATGCTGTTTGGACGATTTTATTTCTCTTGCGGAAGTCCACTGCCTGCGCCGGAGTGCCGTACTGCGTTCCGGTGCGCGTCTTCACCTCGACGAAGACCAGCGTGCCGCAATCGTCGGCGATGATATCGATCTCCCCTGTCTTCACACGGAAATTGCGCTCACATATGGTGCAGCCGTGTTCCGTGAGATATTCCGCTGCTCGCTGTTCGCCCTGCGATCCCAGTATCTTATTTCTCACGCTTATGAACTCCTGTCCCCCATATGCCGGTCAATTCGATAAACATGTGCGAGCACCTCTGCGATAGTGCGATAAAGTTCCGGCGGGATCTCCCGGTCGATCTCGAGCGCCATGAGCATATTGACGAGAGATTTATTTTGATAGACGGGAATGCCGTTCTTCTTTGCCTCGGCGAGAATGCGATCCGCGACAAGCGAACGTCCCTTTGCCGTGACGCGCGGAGCTCGATCTTTTTCCACATCGTAGCGAACCGCGACTGCTTTCTGCTCCTGTTCCTCGGACAAGTCGTCTGCCGGCGGAGCGTCCATCATCCAATTTTCCGGCATATCTCACCCATCCTTGCGTTGTAAATCCAATTGATATTATACGCCGTGTGTTCTTTTTTCGTCAAGACGCCGATATCGGCAAATTACAATGCTCCCCGCATTTAATTTGTAAAGAATCGCCGCTCGCCGATCGCACCAATCTGAATGCCCTCGATGACGATCGGCGTATCCTCGGCGGAGGCTCGAATGTCGTCCAGATGACTGCGGAACTCCCATGCGGCGTCCGGATCGGAGAAATAAAGCCGCATATCGACATGTGTTTCCTCATAGATGCGGTTGATCAGCTCCACCGTACCGATGTGATCGGTGAGCACACAGATGCGCAGCCACGTTTCTTTTTTGATTTGCTCGCTGCCCTCATCCTCGTGGGATTCGTCATAGACGTGGATATACGCGGGATACTCCGCCTCGCCCATGAAGAGCGGCATCACAAAGTTCATGGAGCGCTGTCCCGGCTGAGGCGCGGCGTTCTCCCCCTCGAGTGCGCCGCGCATGGAGAGCGCAAGCGCCGCGACGTTCCTGCCGGCGCGCTTATACTGCTCAGCGTTCATCTTGCGCGTGGTGACAATATCCGCCGTCTGCATGAACGCCCATAGGCGCGGCAGGTCGGGCATACGCTGTTCTGCCGCCGCCTGCCGAACCGTCCCCGGGACGTTCTGCTGCACGATCTCTATAAGCTGCTGCAGCTGCTTAGCATCGGCGTCGCTCAGCGTGCTGTTCCGGCTGTTCACGAAATTTTGCAGGAGCTGTACTTCCCGTTGGGAGAGATTTTCGTTTTGATAGAGCAGTGTCTGTGCGGCGGCGCGCATGGTCTGCATCGTCTGCGGCGTATTCTCTAACGGCTGCACCTGTGTGCCTGCGTTCGCCTGCCCGCCGGTCGTTTGTGCTGTACTCTGCGTGCGCTGCGCCGTCCGCTGCTGTGTCGTCACCGCGTCTTGGCGCCCGTTGGTCTCAGGGGCGGGCGTTCCGGCAGGAGACGTATTATCTTTCGGCATTTGCCGGGCAGTCTCTGCTGTCTGTGGACTGCCTTGTGTGCCCTGCTGCGCCGTCTGCGCGGCGGGGGCGGCGTTCTGTATGCTCGCCTGCGGACGCCCGTCCTGCATCCCGGGCTGTGCGGAATCCGTTGGAACTTGCGCAGCTCCGCGCGCGGCTGTACTTTGCTGCACGGGGGAGCCGTTTTCCGGCGTACCTTGCGGCTGTGCAGCTTGCCTAGAAGCCTGCCGCTCCCCCTGCTGTGGTTCTGTACGAACGGCTCCTTGTGCGGCGGCTTCTTGTCCTACGACGGATTGGCTAGGTGTTTCCGGTGTAGTCTGTCCCGCAGCAGTGCCTTGTGCGGAACCGCTGCCAGTTTGCACCTGCGGCGCGGGCTGCGCGCCCTGCTCTGCCTGAGATGCTGCGTTCGCCGACACTGTCGCGGGATTTGCCCCCTGCGACGCAGGTGTCGGCACTGTATTCGCCTGTGCCGGCATTCCGCTCGCACTCTGCGCGTTCCCGGTCTGCGGTGCGCCGGTATTCGTCCCCATAGGCTCACGCGGCATCAGGGACTGCACGAGGCGGCTTAGGAAGCCAAGCGGCGCAGCGCCGGATGCCTGCGTTCCCCCGGACTGCATATTGCCCCCCTGTGCGGACTGCATATTAAGATTTTCGAGAAATGCGCGCAGTTCCTTCGGCAGGAGCTGCGCGTTCCCGGTATCGAGCAGTTGAAACGCGGCTTTGGTCAGCATGACCGGCTCGAACGTGCCGCCCGTTTCCCGTGCAATCGCCGATTTCATCTTTGTCAAAAGAGCCGCAAGCTCGTCGCTCACCTGCGGCGCCGCCCCTGCCTCCGCGAGATTGCCCAGTTGATTGAGCATCCGCGAGAGCGTCGTCAGCTGATCCGTTGAAAACCGCTGACTTGCCGCCGTGCTGCCAAGCCCCTGCGCCAAGGTTGTCTCAAGGGAAAAGGACTGCCTGATGATATTTTGAATCACCGCCTTGAGCTCCTGCGGCATCTGCTCCACGCTCGACTGTTGGCGTCCGCTGATTTTCGACAGAACGTCTGCCAATGTGTCGATCGCCGTTTCAATCGACACGTTTGTCCGTTGACTGAATGCCGCCGACAAATCCCCGCCGCCGCGCTCCTGCACGCCCTGCACCGGACGCCCGTCCGAGATGCGGGAGGGCGCCGCGGGCATCACCGCAGAGACTGCTGCGGCATTCGCTTCCATCGGCATAACGGACACAACCTTCCTAAACTATATTGATTCCATCACCATAGATCGTATCGGTTCGAATGTGCGGCGGTGAATCGGCGTCACGCCCAACGCGCGAATCGCAGCGATGTGCTCCGCCGTCCCGTATCCTTTGTGACCGGCGAACCCATATCCGGGGTATTCCGTATCGTAGCGCTCCATCAATCGATCGCGCGTTACCTTTGCCAGAATCGACGCCGCCGCAATCGATGCGGACTTCGCGTCTCCCTTGATAATGGACTGCGCGGGCATCCTGAGCTGCGGCAGCTCCACCGCGTCGACGAGGACTTCCTCCGGCGCGGGCATGAGTGCCGCAATCGCTTCGTACATGCCGCGGCGCGTCGCCTGTAAAATATTGATGCGGTCGATCTCCGCAGCATCGATGAGCGTCACATGATAGGCAATCGCCTTCTCTTTGATCTCTTCAAAAAGTTCCGCGCGCACTTTCGCGCTGAGTTTTTTGGAATCATTCAGACGCGGTAAATAGAGTTCCTGCGGAAGAATCGCGGCGGCAACCGCCACGGGACCCGCAAGAGGTCCGCGCCCCGCCTCGTCCACGCCCGCGACAAGGATGTGCCCGCGCGCCGCCGCCGCACGCTCATACGCGTACATCGCGGCAAGACGTTCCCGCTCCCGGTACATACGCTCATAGCGGTGCAGGAGAGTTCCGACGGACGTTCGCGTATCCGCGCGGCACGACGCTAAAAAATCCTCCGTCACATCGCCGTGCAAAAACACGCTCTCTATTTCTTTTATCGTCAAATTCATCAAATCCTTCACCGTATACAGTCGCTTGAAGTATCTGTCGTCTCCGCCTGTATCGGCGAGTCAAGCGTCACGCGCCCGAGACGTCCGCTGCGAAAGTCCGTGAGCACAATCTGATCTGCCTTTTCATAGTCGATCCTGCCGCCGCGCACCAAACAGCCGCGTCGCCGCCCGATCTCCTCTAACAGTTCCACGCCCGTGGGCAGATTCTCTGCGAGACCATACCTCGCTCGCAGCGTCGCCGGATTATCCGCATGGAGAACCCGGAGGAGCTGCAAGACGACGCCCCCTACGTCGTAAACCGTATCGCTGATCGCCCCGGTGAACGCAAGACGGAGCGCGGCGTGCGCATCTTCGAATTTCGGCCACAAAATGCCCGGCATATCAAGCAGTTCGAGCTGTGCGCCGATACGAATCCACTGCTTTGCCCGCGTCACGCCGGGACGGTTCTCCACCTTTGTCCGCGCGCCGCCGGAAAGACGATTGATGAGAGAGGACTTCCCCACGTTTGGGATGCCGAGAATCATACAGCGCGCGGCACGCGGCTTCGCTCCGTGTTTTGCGAGCTTTTCCGTACGCGGCGCGGCAAGTTTTTGAATCGCCTGCACAAGTTCCTTCGTACCGCTCCCTTTCACCGCATCCACCGGCACGGCGACAATATCCTGCGATGCAAAATACTGTACCCATGCGCGCGTCGCCGTGGGATCGGCAAGGTCGGATTTGTTCAGCACAATAAGACGCGTTTTCCCCGCGACGATCTCACGCAGCACGGGGTTCGCCGAGCTCATTGGAATCCGCGCATCGAGCAGCTCCACCACCACATCCACGAGCTTCAGATTTTCCTTAACAAGCCGCTCCGCCTTCCGCATATGCCCGGGATACCATTGCAGGCGCGGCATATCGATTGTATTGTTGTTATCAGTCATTATGTGTATTCCTTCCGATGCCTGATTTCACTGGATTTTATCAGCATACGTAAATGTATAGAGCGAGAAAATCATAATTCATCATTATCAGTACTATATCATATTTTAAGTGAAAATCCCACAAACGGGAGACAAATGGGAGACGAGAGCGCAAAATGGGAGACAAAAAAATAAACCCCGAAGCCGAAGCCCCGGGGCGATGAACTACCACTCTATGATATTGTATGTGACGGTCGCGCCCTTGTAGCGCGAGCCGTCAAAGTGTGCAAGTGCCTCAAACCTGCCTTGCTCGTACCCAATCGACATGAGCGCCTTGCCGTCAATCACGGATGCGCCCGCCTTGATGCGGTGGTCTTTGCGCAGGTTGATTTTATACACGTCAACTTTCTGCTCCTCCGGTGGGAGGGGTTGCCCGTCCTTATCCTGCGTGATCGGCGTGACCACAGTCCGATCAGACTTCTCCCGTGCTGCCCGTGGCAGTGTCGGATCATCCTCCTTGATCTGACGCTCAACCACCTGCGCAGCACGCTCCACCGTAGGCGCTGTGACATGGTACGTCACCGTCGGCGCACGCTGTCCCGCTTGTACGTCCGCAAGACGCCGCTGCAGTGTCTCAGCGTTGCTCTTGGAGATGTCGAGCTGCGCCCGCAGTGCCTTAACGTCCTGCGTCTGTTCCTGCGTCATGACAGCAGGTTTCTCCGCCGCCGTCTGCTCCGAGGCGAAACTCCGTCCGAGCGCATACGCAGCGCCGAGGAGCACCACACACAGCATCACCAACAACGCCGCCCTGTATCTTATAACGACAGCCTTCGCCCGATATAGCATGAGCACCCACCCCCTACACATACACGCGCTCCACACCGTACGCGACCGCCGCCTCATGCTCGATACGACAACCGCGTGCCTCTGCATACCCCTGCACGAACACAGCAACATCCGCATCCGCGAGCAACATAAGACCCTTTCCAAGATATGCCAGCGCAACATTCTTAAAACCCGCCGTATGGAACTCATTGGGAAGAAAACTCTTGATCTCCTCTACATCCTCCCCATAAAAGCGCTCCGTAATCTGCGCCAAAATTGCATCACGTTCCGCACGAATCTCTTCATCCTTACGCCCACGCATCGGTTGCGAAATAAAAACCCTCTTCATAATTTTACCTCCAATCAATTACTGCGCCGCATAAAACGCTGCCTTGCCGACAATCGTATCCATCATCTCATAGAGGTTCTCCCCCGGACACGCCGTCGACATGAGCTCCCGATGCCCGACGATGTGATCTCTGTCAATCGGCAGTCCGTAGTCCGTACAGAGGTTGGCAAGCAGCATCGCCGTACTCTCGATCTGCGCATCCGTCGGCTCTGCCTCCTCGAAGTTCCCGCATACGTGGATGCCAATGGTGTGACTGTTGTGCCCGTAGGCATGTGCACCGACCGTCCAGTGCGGTCGTCCCTGCTCTACCGTGCCGTCCTTACGGATGACGTAGTGGTAGCCGATGCACGTCCATCCCTGCGCCTTGTGCGAGGCATCAATCTCTGCCGCCGAGAGGTCGTCATCCGTAGGATTGCCCGTGTGGTGGATGACGATCTGATCGGTCACGCGCCGCGTGGTGAGCTGGTTGTGGTCGATGTCCAGATAGGTCTCTACGATAGGGATGCGTTCCATGTTATTTTTCTCCCTTCTCATCGGGCTTATCGCCCGAAGATTTCACGATGCCGCCTTTGCGGCGTGCCATATCAACAAGTGCCCCCGCTTCCTCAATTCCTGAGTGCTGCATATTCTCGAGGATTGAGATAAATTCTGTGAGTGAGAGATATCCGATCACGAGCGTTGATGCGAACGCCGGGGCATGTGTTTTGAGCAAGATGAAGTCCAACGTCACCGCTGCTGCAACGACAGCGAGATAGGTCAGGATTTTCGGCACAAAACGCTTGCGCATCATATCGCTTTTAATGTATCCCTTACGCCCAGCGTTTCTGATGTTCCAAAATGCTTGCCAAACGGAAGGCTGATCGTTCCCCATATCAACGAGACACTTGCGCGAGAGTGACAGCCATTTTGTCACGAGATCCAGACAGACGAGCGCGACAAATGCGGCGAAGATCTGCGCATGATCTTCGTAAGCTATGGTAAGAGCAACAGACAAGCCTACCTTTGCCCCCCATCCCTCCGTAAGACGCTGAATAACCGGCATAAAATCCATACGTTATCTCCTTTCCGTGCACAGAAAAAGCCGCCACGTATTATGACGGCTTTTCTGCGCTCTTTGTTATCCTGCGGTGTGCTCCACAAGGTAGGCGGCTACGTCCTCACGGTAGACCTCGGGGACGACCTTCTGCCCTTCCTTCTTATCCTCCTCGGAGATTGCCCACGTTCCGCGACGTACGAGGTAGGCGTAAACGGGAATCATATAGCTCCACTTCTTCATTTCCCTTCACCTCCTTTCAATGTGGCTTCGAGCGCGGCGATACGTGCTTCCTGCTCCACGAGCCGCGCTT
The DNA here is from genome assembly GCF_000287655.1 of Selenomonas sp. FOBRC9. Lineage (NCBI taxonomy): Bacteria > Bacillati > Bacillota > Negativicutes > Selenomonadales > Selenomonadaceae > Selenomonas > Selenomonas sp. FOBRC9. The sequence goes on along the minus strand of NZ_ALJR01000047.1, from coordinate 38,259 downwards.
CCTGTGCTGCCGTCGCCTCAAATGCGGCAAGACGCTCCTCGTCAATAGGCGGCTCCTGTGGTGCTTCTTCGACAACAGGGGCTGGGGGCGCTGATACAGGCTTACCCGTCACGGCATCACGGATGTACCCCGTTCCGTGCTCCCCGCCGCCGCGATTGCCGACGTAGTGATGGTAATCCTCTTCTGTAATCGGGACGTAGCCGCCATCAAGATAGGATTGCCGCTCTTCGTCCGTTTGATAGTGGACGCCTTTGCATACGGTCGCAGTGCGGCGTCCTGCGTCGTCAAATTTTGCTAGATATTCCATAACTGGGTCCCCCTCCTTGTTAGTGACCTATCGCGATAAACTGAACCGGGTTTCCGTTCTGTGGGGTGCCAAGCTCGTCAGGCCACCACGCTGCAACAAACTGGGCATTTGAGGCAGTTTTAAGCGTGACCCCATATTCGTAGCTTACGCTACCCCCCGTTATCATGAATGCTTTATTAGGAAACTCAATGGGGAACGCATAGGACCTAGCGGCACTTGACAAGCCGTCAATCGTACCCCACTGTATGATGAGCCCATTTGCGAACTTGACCCAGCCATTCTGGGCGATCGAGCTTGCCACGATGCCACCCGTATTCTGTGCAGTGATTTTTCCGAGGATGTCAGCGAGCGACTTTCCACCAAGCTTGCTGGCATTATCGGCTGTTCCATTGAGGTTCCCTTCTACTCCTCCTTTTGTAATCACCTTCCCGTTCGTGAGGTAATTTCCCGTACGTGTGTCGATCCCGCAAGATACCTGCTTGTTACACATGTCGTAAAATCCAATGCCGAACCAACTTGCAATAATGAGATTTGCATCCTGTGCAGCGATCGGATCACCTACATCTTTCTGCCCGGGCCAAATCCCAGCGCTTGTAACCCCTCCCGTGAAATTTAGAGCTTTGCCCAGATTGAGGTTCCCGCTCATCGTGTCGCCGCTCTTGCTTACCTTCTCGGCGATCTTATTGAGGATTGTCGTCGCAAAGTTTGGATCGTTCCCGATTGCCTTTGCAAGCTCCTGCAAGGTGTCAAGCGCTGCGGGACTGGAGTTCACGAGAGCTGCGATTGCTTGTGCCACGAAGGCAGTGTTTGCAATCTGTGCGGTGTTCGTTCCACGTGCGGCGGTCGGTGCGGTCGGCGTGCCCGTGAGAGCAGGGGATTCGTACGCATCCGCATGCAGGTGCTTCTTGTGTACAGACTTCTCTGGATGATCGAGCTCGGCGGCGGTACGGTGATCATTTACCATTTTCGCCGTTGCCAGCCCCGTTGGCGTAATCACCGCCGTAACATTTGCAGTGTTGCTCGTTACGATGTCAAATTGATATGTCAGTGTAACGGGCGAGGCGACACGCTTATTCGGCATGGTATCCGGTACAGAGTCGATACACACAAGATACAGGATTTCGCCTATGTCTGGATCTGTTGCATAGATCCCCATCTCAGATACTAAAAAACTGTTTTCGACATTGGTCGATGATGCAATTCCGACCGTTTTACAAACAGTGCTGTCCTCCTCGCTGACTGTACAAGAGCTGATACCAAATACAAGCTGCGGGTTTTTGAGATCAGTCATACGATCAACCTCACCTGGCGTTACGCTGCCATTCCCAATTTTCATTTTTGTGAGAGCTAGCTTACACTTGCCCGCCTCGACTTTTGCGCGCAGCTCTGCCCCTTTGCGCGTGAATTGTTGTTCCGACCAATTACTCATGCAGTATGACCTCCTTATAAACTGACACCCCTGCACCGTGATACGTTCCACTACGGATGACCGAATCTTTTATGCGTGGCGGCGTGATGTTGTACACCTTGTTTGTTGAGATTGCTGCCCCATGGTACAAACCGATTTTCGCGGGGCGCGAAAATCCAATGCTCTCGAGCCAACTTCTCTCATTTTTGACAGCGTCGACAATGCGGATTACACGGTCAATATCCGCTGTGCGAACAATCGCCGGTCGCACGAAATGAATACGGAAATAATACGGTCGCCCTCCGTACTCAAACCACTCGCTGACCTCACCGCTCGCATAAACCATCCGCAGCGCTATCATGACCGCTTTTTTTGTTCCCTTGATACGATGCATCGCAATCGACTGTTTGACCGCACGCCGTTTTTCGTCAAGGTTCAATTCTACATCGTAAAAATCAACGCGCCACTGCCATGCAAGCATATCAATGATATTTTCCGGCAATTCGTCGATATGTGCGATGATCGCATCAAGGCGAAGTGTATTCGCAATCCCTTTCAACTGCGGGGCGATAGCCCTTGCAGCGGCCCTCACAGGTTCATGTTCCAACAGGTTCGATGGCATGATGTCGGAGAGACTTGTGTTTCGCACGTTTTTATCCACGCTCAAGTCCTCCATACGTTATTTTCTTTGTTCCGACGACTGCGATTGCCGTCTCAGTGACCGCCGCAAATTCAGGTGCCGTTATGACAGCTCTCTTCGCTCCTGCCGCACGAATGCAATACTGCAGTTCGGTGGGGTTGATATCCCGCCCAATCTTAGAGCGCTGCCAAACAACATAGTCCTCAATGGACTTCTCCACCTCGGACTTGATTGCGGCCTCACGCGCTGCGTCTGCCTCGTCAATGTAGTATGTGAGCTCAAGGTTATAGCTGATCGTTGTCGGTGCTGACACAGTGACCTTGTCCGTCAGCGGCCGTACATCATCGGTGTCAACAGCCTCTCGTACTTCGCGCAGCACCTCGTCCCCCGGCAGGGTTCCTTTCTGTAGGATTGGGTAAATATTGACCTCTCCCGGCTTCGGCGATGTTACAGCAACGTCAACAATGAGCGCCGATGCAGACTTTGTAAAATACGCATACGCCGCAGCTGGTCCCGCAACACTAAAATGTTCTGGTGCTTCCTGTATGCGCGTACGGAACGCCTCATCATCTTCCACATCTGCACCGCCCTCCGAGGTCGTTGTGTTGACGATAGTCTGCACATATGGCACAGGATCGACAATCGTTTTGATTTCCCCCGGGGCATAGCCATTGCCGCCCTCCCCTACATTGGCACACGTCCCGCTCACCGTCGCCGCAGTCTCCCCTGCAAGGATAACGATGTCTTTGTCCAGTGCAAAAAACACGCTCTCCGATGCGCTGATGCGCGTCCCCTTCGGGACAGTGACCGCATTCGGACGTGCCGCCGAGAGTGTGATCTTAAATTGTGCTGTAGCCGCCACGGCAGGAATCCGCCATGCCCCGACCAAGATACCGATATGATCGAGATATTCACCACGCGAATACAGAAGAAGGTTCATCTTCCCTGTATAATCGATGAGCGTCCTCTGATGCGCAATCACGCTTGCGATGCTCTCCAAAAAGAGCCGAACCGGATCGCCATGTGCGAGCGAGCGTTCCGCCGCGCGCTCATATTCGGCGATGACTTCCGCTTTGACCGTTTCGGTATCCGTCTCGACAAAGTCAATATCGCGAATACTCATACATGAATCACCACCTTTACACGAGGAACAATAACGCCCTCTACTCCATCTCCCGTAAAGTCTACAGAAACAACCTCGGCGCGCGGCTCATATCGTTCGACGTTCTCGATAATCTCCGTCGTGAGGATCGCATGGATACGGTTCACAGGTTGGTCAACAATCGACGTATCCATCCCAAAATTGCGGTCAAGTGGTACGGATCCGCGCCGCGTTGTGAGGATTGTCCGCACATTCTGTATGACCTCCTCTGTCTCGCTCCTCGGAGCAAAAGTGATGCCGGGCGAACCTGTTGCAATGATCTCGGCGATCGTCATAACTTACCTCCCAGATGTTTTTTTATAAGTTCAGCGGACTTATCCTCAATGACTTTCTCTATGTTGCCGTACTGCCTGATAACATTCGTCGCCTTTTCAATGAGCTTTCCTGCATCATCGTAGTACTTCACAGCTTTCTTGACCGCATCCATGAAGCGGTTTTTCTTTCCCGCCTTTTTCTGCTCCTGCGTCTGTTCCTCAAGTTGCTTGGTCACAACATACTCTTTCAGTGTCAGATCAACCTCTGTGGCAAGAATATTCCCGTGATTGTCGTAATACTTGATAGCTTCGCCGACAGATTCGACAAGCCACTTGTTCCTGCCCATCTTCTGCCCACCGACGGTAAAGGTCAGTACTTTCCCGCTCTCACAGTATTCAATCAGCTGTTCAACTTCCTCGCGCGGATTTACCCCTCTTTGCGCGTGGAGTTTGATCTTTAGGCTCAGCGTCTGGAGATCGGGACCGAGATATTCTGTGAACGGCTTCTGCCCGATAATCTCATGTCCAGCCGTCCGATTCTTTGCACTACGTGTGAGGTCGTCAAATGTGTGTACGTCATTCCACGCCGACACGCGAAAAGATATGTCGCCCAACGTACCGAGTCCGCCCGATTTTGCAATTGCAGTTCGGAGGGCAGATTGCAGCGAATCCCATATGCTCATCACTATCCTCCTACAAACACATTCCCGCTTCCCGTCGTATGACTTCCTGACTGCCCGCATGACTGACAAGTGGTTGCATCGCCAATACGTATCACAGGCTGACCATTGCAAAACACAGACGCGCTACCGACAACGCTCTCAAAGATACCTCCATGCAGGCAGTTCGTCGGGCCCGTGTCATGCAGACGATGCAGCCCCTTTCCGTTGACGAATACATTGCTGCTCGTCACGCTCGCTGTACCAGTTCGGCCATGCGGACAGCACGGCAATCCCTTGTTGCATACGCCTGTTGTCTCATCTCCGTCTCTTACTGCTGATGGCATTGCATTACCCCCTAGTTCAACGAGATTGTCCGCCCGTTGACGACAATATCCCCCGTACACCGGATGGTCAGGCCGCCCGTCGCACGGTCGAACTCCACAAAAGAACCGTCGCCGAAATCAATGCGACGTTTCTGCGCGTCGGCAATTGTCGGAGGATCACTCTCAGAATAGTACGAGCCGAGACAGATGCCCGCATTATGTCCGTTTGGCAGCATGAGACAGCAAACCTGCTCGCCCACATCCGGCAGCCAATAGTCGCGGTTCCCACTGCTCCCACGCACGAGCACGGGGAGCATGTCGGAAACAAGATTATCCTTGTCTTCGAATACGACCTTGACCGCCATCTCCGCCGGATGTATGGAAGATACGCGACCCATACGGATGAGGTTTTTGATATGCGGATCAGTAGCCATTCAGACACCTCCTTAGATCCACGCTCAGCCCGTAACCTCCGCCGATGCTGTGGCTTCCCTTCGTGATGATGTATTTACCGTCGACGGCGTGAAACCCCTTGAGTGTGACGGTATTGCCCGCCAAGAGATCGAACGAACCCATGAGCGTCAGTCCGATGGTTGTCTCCTCACAGTTCTTCTCGCGCAGTTTCTTTTTTGCCAGCTTTTCGGCGGCGGCGATGCTCTCCACCTGCTCATTGACCTGCAGCACCTTCCCCGTCTTTGACGCATCGGGGGTAAATGTATATTCAATGTTGATGCCCTTCTTCGGGTTCGCATACTTGACGCGGCACGCTTTATAGATATCCCGCGTCTTGGAGCGGATTTGATAGCTTTTGATATTCGAGCCCTCGCGTTGTATGGTTGCAATAGGCTCCTGCTGTTCATACTCCGCCTCATCGAACACGACAATCTTGCCATCCGTGATTTTCAGTGCAAGCCCTGCATCCTTGCAAAGCCGCAGGAGAAACGCAAGATCGGATTCCTCTGTCTGCTCCGCGCGGTCAAGTTCTGGGTCATCGTCAACACCATAGTACGGCTCCATTCCCGCCCCTGCAGCAACGTCGCGCAGGATGACCGAGAGTTTCGTCTTTTCCCAGCTCCGGTTGCGCTCAACGCCGCGCAGTGTGTTATTGTCCGGCACGGATACCGCCTTGATTTTGACCTCATGCGGCACCCCTGTCATCTCGATCTCGTCAATCTCAAAGATGCCAAGGTCAAGCTTTTTCTCGCCCTCATCATCCGCCGCCCAATTCTGCGAAATGAGGCTGATGGTGAGCGTCGCCCCTTTCTCCGGCAGCCAGTCGCCCTCCCAGAGCTCTGTCATGTCCTCGAGTGTGAGGCTTACATCGTCTGCGCAGCCACTCATAACGTCGTTGTAGGTGACGGCTTTCAGATATTTGGCGAGGTCTTCCGATATATCCTTTGCGTTGTAGAGTACCTTCACCTTGATGTTGCGCGCAATCATACAGCTATCTCCTCCACGGCGGCAGGCTACTCGGTATTGGTGTCGTGACCTCGGGAATAAGGAGAGTGACCCCTGCCGAGAATATGACGGTATTCAGATGGTCAGGATTCGCGTGCATGAGTAGCGCTGTATAACGCTCACTGCCAAGCTGATCTCTTGCGATCATGTCCCACTCATCGCCGGATACGGTCGTGTATGTCTTAGGCAAAGCTCACGCGCCCCCTCTCGTGCTGAATTCGTGCCAGCGCCTGCTTTACGGCGTCGTCGATTCCCTGCTGGATCTGTGCAATGACACTGCTGTCTGCGTTGCCGTTGATCGTGATCGGCGCGGAGATCGACAGGCTGACGCCTCCGCCACACTGCGGCAAAAGCCCCATCATTTCGCCCGTCTGCCGCCAGAGCGAAGCAGCGCGCGCAGAACCGTCGATCGGAATTGCCGCCTCGGGTGAATCCTCTGCAAAGGTTGTCAAAAATGCGCCATGTCCGTAGATGCCTCCGCGCGCATTTGCGGAGATATCAACACCGGATGCCGCTGCGGCGTTGCTGTCTCCGCCGCTGATAAAATTAACAACCGCATCGATTGGGTGCGACAGCACCTCTTTCAGCCCTTCCCATTTCTCTTTGACCCACTCGACCCCCACACCGATTTTCTCCTCCAAAAAATCAACGAACTGTATAACAGCTGCAGCAGGGTCATCCCAGAGGAGCGTGAACCAAGCCTTAACCGCTTCCCAGTTCGCTATGATGAGCGACACAGTATAGATCAGCGCGGTAATTGGTCCCCCTATAAAAGAGAGGATTGCGCCCGCAGGGCTCTCCCACATTCCAACGAAAAACGTTTTGACCTCTTCCCAGTGCATATAAAGTTCATACCCGATGGCAATCAGAGCGGCAACCCCCATGATGACAAGCCCGACGGGGTTAAGACTCATAGCAAGATTCAACGCTGTTTGCGCGAGTGTCATGGCGCGTGTCGACAAACTTGCAGCTTGAAGGGCCATGGAAAGCACCGAGATCCCTGCACCGACCTTGTATGCAACAAGCAGGAACGTGACTATTTTTGCCATCTCCGCCATCCCTGCAATGATTCCGGGATTCTCCTGCCCCCACGAAATAAGTCCATGCACAAGTTTGCTGATCGCCTCGGTGCCATCTTTGATGTACGGAAGCAGGACACTTCCGAGATTGATGGCAAGCTCTCCTGCCGCATTCTTCATAAGCTGCAGGGAGTTCTCTGTTGTCTCACACCGCGCCTGAAACTCCGCATTCATAGATCCGCCGTACTGTGCTGCATCAGCCACCTTGTTAAAATTCTCCTCCAGCCCCTCAAGATTGCTGAGAAGCGGAGCGATTGCACCGATGGATTCTTTACCAAACAAGTCTTTGAGCACGGTTGCCTGTTGATCTTTATCCAGCGCCCGAATAGCTTTCATTACGTCGATGATTGCATCTTTTGCGTCCACCTGCATCCGTTTTGCCATCTCCGTCGCATCCATACCTAGCGATGCGAATGCGTCAGCCTGTGTTTTTGTTGCGCCTTCTCCAGCAGTCATGCCGAGCACAAGATTCTTGATACCCGTCGCCGCAATCTCCGAGGAGACACCGGAGCCGACAATCGACGCGCCGAGCGCCGCAATCTCACCGGACGCAACACCGCCGACCTCGCCGAGCGGCCCGATGCGTGTAATAACTTCGGAGATAAGCGGCGCGGATGCGGCAGTCGTATTGCCAAGGTAATTGACCTTATCGGCGAGTGTAACCACCTCATCTTGATTCATCTTAAACGCCGTGCGCCATTTTGCCATCATGTCGCCCGCTTGTTCGGCGGTGATATCAAACGCAACGCCCATTTTTGCAGCGGATTCCGCAAATCCAAGCAGGTCTTCTTTCGCGATGCCCGCCTGTCCGCCCGAGGCGACAATCTTTGCAATATCCTCGGCGGTCATTGGCAGTGTGCGTGTCAGCTTTAGAATATCCTGCTGCATGTCCTTGAACTGTTGCGGCGTATCAAAGTCAACGACCTTGCGCACGTCCGCCATTGCAGACTCAAAATCAACGGCCGCACCGACAGCAGACTGAATCCCGCCCGCGATTGCCCCAAAGGAAACAGCCTTTGCCGCTACGCCCATCGCCTTAGAGAGCATACCGCCGCTTTTTCCGTCTGCCTGCTCCCCAATGTCCGCCCCCGCGGCCTTTGCGCGCAGATCAGCATTCTTGAGCAGCGCACTGTTGTACTCCATGAGGTTCTTTTTCATTGCCGCCATATTTGTTGCATAGGCTTTTTCGCTCGTAAATCCACTCTCAAAAGACTGATTCAGCAACTTCTGTGCGCGCTCGGTCTCTTTGACCGCCGCTTCCAGTTTCTTCGCCTCAGCTTTCAGCTGTGCAAGTGATTGCGATGCTTTTTGTGTAGAGCCTGTGAACGTCGAGCCGAGCTTTCCACTGATCGAAAATGCAAGCTCCATCAGCTTTCCCATAGACCCGCCTCCTTTCGTATGCTATAATATGTATATACAGATCGATGTGCGGAGGTGCTATTATGTTTGATGCATTGAACTCCTTCTTTCGTTGGATTCTTATGACACTGTTCTTGATCTTCTGTCTTGTGTTTGTTCTCGTCACAGGAGTATCTGATGTTCTCAAGACGGTTTTGTCAGAGCCGCTGCTCCTTGCATTCGTTCTCCTCGGTTCGGTCGGTGTTGTGCTCGCGGTCCGTCAGTACAGCAAGTACCAGAAAGCCTATTTTGAGAGGCATCCGGAACGTAAAATATAAATGATTCCATGATAAAAGCACTTGCTGTGAGCAAGTGCTTTTATCATTTCTCCATGCGGCGCCGGATCTCTTCACCCCAGTCGATGAGCTCTGCAAGTGTCAGTGACAACCAAAATTCAACAGGTGTGTATGTGACCTGTGACAGATAGAGGACCGCACCGCGAATCAGCGTGCTTGGACTGTGACCCCCATCAAGGTCAATCAGTCCCTGCCGAGCAAAAAATTCTGCACCTCAATCGTGACCTTCACGAAATCCGGTGCGCAGAGCTGATGGATGACCTCGATCGGCACGTTGGCGGCAAATGCCGCCACCTGCGCCTGATAGCCCATCGACAACGCCGGAACAACATTATCCGGATTGCCGCGCTGTGCGGCGTTTGCCTTCATGAGGTCGATGCCGTTCAGCCCATCGAGGTCAATGTCCAGCTCCTTATATTCCTGCTCTTTGTAGGTGACAGGCTTTGCCAGTGTGATTTTCATACGATCTCCCCTCTTACAGTCCAAGCGCTGCGCGAATCTCCGCCATGAAGTCCGTCCCGTTGATACGGAACACGCGCGCGAACTTGTCAATCTCAACGCGCGTTTTCCCGTCGACAGACACCTTGAGATAGACGCATTCCATCGTGTTGCTCGACCCCGTCGTTGCTCCCGTCTCGAACTTGCCGAGTTCTCCGGACTTCGGCAGGACGCGCACCTTGACAACGACAGGCACCTGACGGATACGCCCTGTGGCACTGTCATAATGCGCCTGTGCGCCGCGACACTCGAGGTCATGTGCACGCGGCGCCATGAGCTCCGTGAGATCTTCGTTGACCGTGCGCCAATTGAGTTTGACCTCCATGGAGCTCGTCATGCCCATAGTCGGCATATCAACTTCGCCCGCGATGCCCGGGCCCTTGATGGTATCCGTCAAGTACTCAATGCTCGGCAACTCAATGTCCGCCGTTCCGAGCAGCAGTTTGCCGTCCTTAAAGACAGCATAGTCGGTCAGTTTGTCCCGTACTACGTTATAAGCCATTTACGCTCCCTCCTCAGTCTCCGAACAGCGTCTTGATGTACGACGGATCATATTCCTGCACGAACTCAATATCACGTGCAGGCGACGGCGGTGAAAAATAGACATGGAAGCGCAGGATACCGTCCATGAGGTCCGTTGTTGTATTCTCATCCTCGCGGAACTCTACGCGCCCGCCGAGGATGTAGCCGCGTGCTGTGAGCCCGTTCAGCCAGATGTTCGCACTGTCGACGGTAGTCGAGATGAGACGCTTGTTCATCGGGTCGTCGATCTTGTTCCAGAATGTCGTGATCAGCGTGTTGTTGATCCAACAGAACATACGGCGAATCGGGATAAAACTGTCTTTGACATCGGTGTTGCCGGGATAGCAGCTCATACGATTGCCCCATGCGTGCCAACCGCCTTCGTTGATTGCGGTGACAATGCCCTGCCCGTTGAGGTAGGCGCCGGTCTCTACGTCAAGCAAAACCTCTGCCCCGCCATCAACTACCGTCGCATCACACTTGATGTTCTCGTTCGACGGCGACTTGTACGGCACATCGTCGTTCTTCGCATCCGTTGCACAGATCACGCCTGCAAGCTGCGTCGACATGTGGTACTGCGTCTTGGAGAGTGCTACCTTCGGCCAGCACGCAACGAGCTGCGGATCCACAAAGTTGTTCTTCCGCTTCCATGCGCTCACGTCCGTGTACTTCTTGGCCTCCTTGATGGAAATATCCGCAAGAGCAATCGCCTCAAAGCGTGCATTGATGCGCGTAGACTTTGCGATCATGGCCGCCGCGACCTTGCTGCTGTCCGACCAGCCCGGCGCAAGGGTGAGCCCCGGAATCAGTCCGAATTTCGGATAGACCTGCGCCACGAGCTCAAGCCCGGAATATGCACCCGTCTGCGTATCGACACCGCCAACAATGTCGTCCGCTGTGACTTTCTCCGGCGCAAGTTCGTCATAGTCGAGATAGAGCGTCGCCGCGTCATGCACCTCGCCGCCCGAGAGTGCCGTAATCACAAGTGCACCGTCCGCTCCGTATGTCGCCGTATAGTCAACGCCCGCCGTAAGCGGCTGCCCCGCAGATGCTTTCTTGACCTTCAGTGTCGAGAGAATCACGGCTTTTGCGAGTTTCCCGACGTGCTCCGTGAGCGTGACGGTCTGATCGGTGACAGCGTTCTTATGCTTCGCAGGGTCAAGGACATTCACGAAGACCACCGGTGCGACATTGTAGAGTGCAAACTGCGACTTCATGAACTCGCAGAGCGTATACTTCTGCCAATCGTCGGAATAGCCGAGGGCTGACACCGCCTCGTCATACTTATAGCAGAGAAGCGGCGTATTTGGCTTTGCCGCATCTGCCGCCAGATGCACCGGCGCCGTTCCGAACACGACAGGAAGCCCCGCGCCGATCTGGGTCATCGGGACGAGGGATGTCGGCACCTCCTGCCCGTAGATACCGTGTTTATAGCCTGTTGCCATTACCCTTCACCTCCCATAATCTGCTGTGCAGCCATATAGCACGCCGTCCCCGGCGTGTTTACGTCCGCCCGCGCCTTCACGCTGTCCCCGACAGGGACAACCAGCTGCATAATGAGCGGATATTTCTCCTTGAGCGGCGCAAACACCGCATCCGTATCACCGAGATAGACCCGATTCTGCACAAGCCCGAGGCTCGTCACACTCGGTCCCACATACATGACCTGCGTAGCACTCGCCCCTGCCGGCTCTTGTGCTTCCGAAACCTTGACTTCAGTCTCATCGTTTTTCTTTGCCATCGTTACACCTCAATTTGTTGTGTCAAATACTGGTTGATGCTCGCCCCGGGGCGGCCGAGCGTATAGGACAGTTCCATATACGCCCACCACTCCGGCCATGGTTGTTCCTCTGGTATCAGCGTCTTTACGGGGAGTTGAAGCATATACATGCCGTCGATGACTGTCTGTTGCTCCACTGACTGCCGTACGATCTCCGCCATGTGGTAAAGATCGAGGTGCCCCTTCTCCATATCTGCGCTGTACGTCATCATGAGGAGTTGGAGCTTCACCACAGAGCCTTCATCCGTGTCCGTGATTTCCACAGGTCGAATGACGATGTACGGATCTTGCTTTTTCTTCTCCTCATTACTTGTGACCTTTGGCAAAAAACCGTCACGGACGATAAGACGGTTCGTCGCGATCTTCTCATCAATCGGGCAGTACTTAATATCGTCGAAATGCTGTTGCAGGAAGTCCGCCAACGCTCGAGCACATCCGATCGGTGTCATTCCATCACCTCCAATCTACGCATGACCTCGTGTTCAAAGCGCGTCTGAAAGACCTCCTGCATACGCTCTTGCACACCTTTACTGACGTTTGTCTCCCCCGCCATCTGCGGAACAGACGGACCAAACTCACGCTGAATCGGTAGACGGGATTCGGATGCTCTATGATAGAGCCCCGCCTTGCCCACAGCCATGAAAAAAGAGCGAGGCAAAATACCGCCACCGCCCTTCTTTACTTGTGCATATGCGCCTCTGCGCGAAATCCGCACACGAAAGTTCGTGAGGTCAATCGGAGATCCACTGATTGTAACAGCGGCCTTGAGGCTGCTTTTTGCAGCGCGCTTGATGCACACCTGTCCTTTGATGTCGGATGCCCGAATTGTATAGTGCTCTCGAACCCCTTTTGACACGGCGGTTCGTCCTGCGATCACTGCGCGATTGAGTGCCGCCGCCGTCGCTTGTTCTACAGCATTCGGTACTTTCCCCAACGCTTTCACCGCTTTATCGATAACTCGCACGTCAACCTCTACGCTCATATCGCCCCCGCCTCCAGTGTCAATGTGAGGATGCCCATATCGTCCGTTACATCATCGATACGGTACATCTCGCCGTTGACCTCAATGACGTTGCCATGCACAACCGGCGGAATATCGGCTTTACGAATATGCAGAACCAATGTGCGCGCATCGATTCCCTCGAATGATGCGCTGCGCCCGGTACGCTGAACATATTCTTTCGTTGTCAGCCCCTCAAGGACGGCCTGCACCGCCATTCCATTGACTGTGTGCATCTCGGCGAACTCGTCCGAATTCAGAAACACGCCGAGGTCATCCGCAGCCTGCTCCCGAAAGGATTTCATGCCTTTTTGCCGCGCATCTTTTTCGCGGCGGCCGCAGGGTCCACAGAAGGAAGTTCGGCAGGTGCGAGATCTGTGTCCTCTGCTCCCGTATCCTCTCCGTCATTCTGCTCTGCCCCCGTATCCTCCCCGCTCTGCTCCTCCACAGGCATGGTCATGTCAGGAAGAGAGACGACGCCCTCCATAAGGAGTTTTTTTGCGGTACCTTCAGGAAGATCAAGCTCCACGCCCACAGCATGCAGGATGCTCCCGACAGTCACATAGCCGTTCGTTACAACAACCTTCATCGTCCGTCACCTCATTTCGCCTTGATGTATGCCCAGTCGTCGACAAACTCAGGAGCGAGCAGGAAACGGCTGTAGAGTGTGAGGCTCATCGTGTTCGCCGACTTCGATGCGGCATACTGCGGCACATAGAGACCGGAATAGGTCTCAAAGCCTGTTTCCGTGTCATTGATGAGCGTGACGGCCCCGTGCAGCTGACGCCCGCGCCCCGGTACGCCGATGATAACATCATTCTCACCAAGGAACGGGACGGTCTTGCCCGCATCGTTCGTGTATGTCTCCATGTAGCTGTAAACCTCGAGGTTCAGCGACTGGATGAGGCCGATGCGTGCAACCTGCGGACTCTCGATACGCGGCTGGATACTCGCCATAGAGAGATTCGCATTCGATGGAACAGCAAGCCACTTCATGATCTCATTGTTGCCAAGCATGTAGTCCGCGATGTTCTTGCCAACGATTGCAACGGTCGGAACAACCCCCGCATTCTCCTGAATGAGCGCCGATGCGTTCCGCAGGTCGCTGTAGATGCTCGCATTCGGCTGATCCCATGTGGTCGACGGCGTGATCTTCTGGCTCCAGTCAAAGGCAATCTTCGCAGTCTTCACCGTCGTGCCGTCGTCTGCATATCCGTTGATCGTGTATGCACCTGTCGTCAGAATCTCCGCCGCCATCTGATTCTTGCGGTTCATGATCATCGCCTGCATGTCGGCAAGGTCGTTCGCCTGAATCTCCGTGGCACGCTGGGCGGGCGTCTTTGTCGAGTAAACTGTCTCGCCAAAACCGCGTTGCTCAATATCCTCCGGACGTACCGTGCGGCGCGGCGCAACCATCGGCGGCTCGTAGATGTCCACTGTCGATCCCGTGCGCGCGACATTGATGCCGTGACCGCCCTCCACCACAAACGGCGCGAGACGGCGTCCGCCCTTGCGGTACTCGACGGCAATCTTCGTCGTGACCGCCGCCGTCGGAATCTGCGGGAAGAACGTATCGACCAGCAGTGTTGCCGGCGGCTTGATGCGCTCCATCGCCTGCATGAGCGAAATCGTGTCTTTCAGTCCAATAGCCATACTGTAACCTCCTTACTTCATGGACGTGAGGAAAATCCCCGCGTCGCGCAGTTCCTCTTCATGTGCTGTCACCGTGTCCCCCGATGCCGCAATCAGCTTCTCACGGTTGAAATAGCCCGTGATGTACGCCGTTCCTGCGGTATCCGCGCTCGTCGCGTTGATGTCCTCCGCCGCGACTGCGACCGCCTTGCCGCCCTTTGCGGCGACGGCGTACTTGCCGCCCGTCACGCCGAGCAGTGTTCCGCGCTTGACGTTCTGCCCCGATGCGAGCGTTACGTTGCGCGTGAGGACTTCGACCTCTGCACCGCCGAAAAGCCCGTCATAGGCGACACCCGCCATCGTCTCTTTGATTGCCATATCCTTTACCCCCTGTTCTTGTTCGCGATCGCAACAACTTCATCGATGTCGGCCTGTGTCTGCTCTTCCTTGTCTTTCGGCTGCGGCGACGGTGTGACGGCAGATGCGCCCGAGTTCAGATGGTCTTCGATCAGCTTGCGAATCTCATCTGCGACATTGCGCGTCTCTACCGCGCCCTTGACCGCTTCAACATATGGCTGGACCTGCTCCACCGTGCTGCCGTTCTCCTTCGCCAGATTGACAATCTTCGTCACCGCCGCATTTGTACGGTCATCGAGCGCGTCCAGCGCAAGAAGGCGCGCACGCTCAGCCTGCACGACATCATCCGCCGATACCGTCGGCGCGGGTTCTCTATCGCCCTGTTCCTTTGCCGTACCGCCGAGCAGGTCTTTGATCTTGTTCAGCAGATCATTTCCTCCTGTGTTTGCTCCCATAGGTATCACGCTGTCCTTTCTGTTCAAAAGTTCTCTCACCTTATCCGCGTGCCTGAATTTCCCCAGGTCGCAGGATACGGAATTGACGATCAACAGACCGTCTTTGACGCAGTTCGTCACTGTGCTCTGTTCGTCGATCTGGTCAACGAATCCATAGGCAAGTGCCTCCTGCGCCGTCATCCACGTCTCATCATCCATCATGGCGGTGAGCTCCTCTGCTGTCAGATGTTCGCCCGTGCGCTTTTGATAGACGTTTACGATTGTCTCGCGAACGGTGTCCAGCACATCCGCTGCCGTGCGCATCTCTGCCGCATCCCCCACCGTAACGGTTGCGGGGTTGTGGATCATATAGAGCGCGTTCGTCGGCATGATGACGGTATCTCCCGCACAGGCGACAATCGTCGCTGCACTCGCGGCAAGCCCGTCAATCCGCACCGTGACACGCCCACCATACGTACGCAGCTGATTATAGATGCTCTGCGCCGCGAATACGTCGCCGCCGGGACTGTTGATACGCACCGTGAGCGACTTCCCTCCGAGAGCATGAAGCTCCTCTGCGAAAAGACGCGGTGTCACATCATCACTGCTCCACGATCTATCCGAGATCGCACCATAGAGCAAAAGCTCCGCATCCGCGCCTGCATCGTTCTTGATCTCCCAAAATCTTCCCATCGTATCACCTCCTTTCATGGGAAATGTGCATCAAAAAACCCGCTCATTATTGAGCGGGTTTATTTTCCTCTTCCTCCAACAGTCCAAGTTTCTTCTGCAGCGATCTCTCATAGGCGATCTGTTCCAGATTCTCCTCATAGTCTGAGCCTGTCATCTCTGCCGCCTCGCGTTCGAGCGTGCTAAGTCCGTACTCTGTGCGCAGGCGTGAGCCGTTCACGTCCTTCACAGGGTCAAGGATGCTCATTGTGGGGCCGAACCATTCTGCATTGCACCATGCGGCACGCGTGAGCGGATCGTCGAAAAAGCCCGGTGCGTCAATGCGCCCAAGTGCGACCGCCTCCGCAAGCCATACCTCATAGACGGGCTGACAGAAATCGCGCGCGAACCACACGCGCCGCATCCGGTATTCGTCCCACGCCTGCAAGAGTGCTGCACGGCTCGCACTGTATGAGCTCGTGAAACTCTTCATGAGGACTTCGTAGGGCTGCCCCAGCGCCGCGCCGATTTGCTTGACAAGCTCCTGCGTGAATACGCCGAAGGTGCTCTGTCCGTCGCCTGAGTTGACTGATTTCACGTCCACACCGGACGGCAGAGCATTGAGCGTACCCGGTCCCAGTGCGTAATCATTGACATTCACAACAGGCTCGTTCGGATCTCCGTCATAGGCACTCCCGAGCATGCTGTTCAGTGTCCCTGATACGTTCGATGTCTGCGTGAAAAACAGTGCAAAAAATGATTTCACAATCGCGTTTGCAAGTTCCGCTGTCGTGAACCTGCTCATCTGTTTCAGGGTTTCGAGCACAGGTGCAAGGTACGGGACGCCGCGATATTGATCTGCGCGCACGTCATGGCAAATTTGCAGGATGTTCGGCAGTCCTGTTCCATCACCGAACGCCTTGATTCGTATCCATTCCGGTGCCCCCTGCGTGTCAATGTGGTCATACGGCACTTTGTTGCATACCCAGTATCCGGCAATGGCACCGTCTGCATCAATCTCCACTCCGGATATGATGCGATGCCCCGCCATCGGCGCACGCATCTCAACGCTTGTATAATTTGCAAGTCCAGTATCAAGCGGGTTGCTCACGCGGTTTGCTTCGATCAGTTGGAGACGCAGGCTGTACGGCGCAGTTTTTGCCGGTGGCTTTCGCCGAAAGAGCGCAAATGCATCGCCGTCGATCAGATAGGACAGATAGGCGATGTACTGCAGATCGTAGAAGTTGTTGCGGCGGTAAATGTCGCAGTCCTTCGAACTTGCCCACATCTGGAACTCCGCCATCACATCGCGAATCCACCGCCGCGCATCATCCGGACGCATGCCGAGTTGCTTAAAGCGCGGGCGCGGGAAGAGTGTGAGGCCTGTCCCAACGGCGTGCGTTGCACTGGACTGTATCGCCGCCGCGCCAATCGGCGTATTGATTGCTGTATCCGCTGCACGGTTGCGCAGCGGATTGAGATTCTGATCGATGTCGGACTTGCTTGACAGCTTCCAAGGGTTCCATGTTTTGAGGATGTTGTTCGTCTGCGATGCGCCGCCTTCGCTGTACCCGCTGTTCTGGATATTCGGACGCTGCGCCCCACTGATGCGGCGCTTTTTCCTTGCCATCTGTTCACCTCCCGTCTACAAACACAACACGCTTACTCATGCCGCGCATATCCGGCGCACTGCCGTCGAGCGTCGCTCCTCCTGCAATGAGGCTGTCAATCGCCGCACGAATCGTCGAGAGATTCGCCCTTGTCAGCGTACGGTTTCCGATGGTGTACGACTGCCCCGATAGGACGGCACGTTCTGCCTCGAGGTATTGCACAAGGCGCTCGTTCTGTATCTTATTTGCCATTCGTATCACCTCACCATATGTTCGTCTGCCGCGCCGTTTGTGTCGTTCTCTTTGCCGCTGTGTTTTTCTTTTTCTGCGTTTGCGGCGCTTCCTCTCCCCTCATTGCTGCTTTGATGTGCGCCCAATCCGGCGTACATGAGAGCATGCATGCAAGATTGTATACGCGCAGATCAAGAGGTTCGTTCCGTACGCCTTTGGTTGTCTCCCATATCGTTCGCAGCGCACCATTCCGGCGCACCTGCTTTTTGTGCTCCGATATGATGCCGCGAAAGTATATCTGATCATACCCTCGATACGGCAAACGTTCATCTCCATCGAGCGGAAAGTGGAAATACGATGCTCCCGGCGCATCAATCGACAGCCGATTCATAACCTGCTGCTTTCCATCATCGACGCCAAGCAAGACAAGCGGAACGCTTGCGCCCTGTGCTTTTCCGATTTTGTAAACGAGCGGGATGCCAGGACCGCCCTTACCCTTGATTGGGATGCGCTGTTTGTGATAGTTTCGCTGGCAGTAGGCGTACACATTCCCGGTATAGTGACCACCCGAATCAATAAAACTGCGCACGATATTAAGCCCAGAGCCGTCGCGGAAGAAGTACGTGCGATCAAGCACCTCATCGAGCATCTCCCACGTCCGCCATTGGTCCGGCGTTCCTGGAATTACACCGTAGAGAATTCCCCAACTCTCCTCCGCCTCGCCCCATCCGCATATCTCGTATTCAAGGCGGTTATCCTGCACGTCAACGGCTGCGGTCAGCATCAGTACACCATTCGGCAGTTCTGCCCCATACTGCTCACGTCGCTGAAGAAATACGGTGCCGTCGTCAAATGCTCCACGCTCTTGATACGGTTCCCCGAATCTCGTATTCACAATGACCTGCTCGCGTGTAGGGTCTCCAAGCGCTTCATGCCATTCTCGCATGATTTCAGACCATGTCATCCACGGCGATGAGAACGCATTGACGAAAAACGATCGAATTCCGTTCTTGACGGCAACAGGATTCTGCGCAACATACTTCTGCGGTGCTGCTTTCATCGTTTTTTCGTCAAAGGAGAATCCGCAGTCAGTGCACCGCCATTTCACATCTTCGATGATGACAATCTTCCGCCCTTGCACATCCTTATGTTCGGTGTGCTTTGCGTGGATGTTCGTGTAGCGGATCGTGTGATACTCTTTACAGTTTGGGCACTCATGCTGCCATTCCTCCTGCGTTCCTGCCTGATACTCCGCCGCAATGCGGCTGCTCCCCTCAATGGTCGGGGTTGAGAACAGGCCCATCACTCTGTTCCAGAATGTGGTCATGCGCTTTGATGCCAGATCAACAGGATCTCCTTCTGTGCCGGCGGATTCTGGAAAGCGGTCCACCTCATCGGCAAGCAGTATCCGAATCGGGCGCGATGCAAGCCCCGCCGGACTGTTTGCCCCGCACATGATGAGACGTCCTCCCGGAAATATCTTCGAGAGTATCGTATTGTTTCCGTCGCGTGTTTTTGGTGCGTTTTGCTGCGCTCCGTCCTTCACGTCATAAAAAATACGTGACAGCGCCTTTGTGTCACGTATCATCGGAGAGATGCGGGTCTTGGAGTAGTCCTGCGCCATCTCAATGGTCGGCTGTATCATCATGATTGCACACGGGTCTAGATGCGCAAAGCGCCCGATCACATTATTCATGATGTCCGACTTGCCGACCTGACTGGAGCTCATGACCACGACACGCCGAATGCCCGGCTGTGTAAATGCGTTCATGATTTCCTCTTGGTACGGTGCGCGGCTTGTTTTCCACCGCCCAGGCTCTGCGGACGTGTTTGAGAGGATGCGGTAATCATCCGCCCATGTGCTGACCGTCGTTTTTGGCAGTGAAGTGAGCCCCTTTTGTGACACGATGCGCCAGAGGTCAATCGCCGTTTTCATCATCCACCTCCGCCGCTATATCCTGCATGAACAGGCTCGGTTCATATTCGCTCAGTTCAGATAGCTTCTCCTCGATCTCAGCAATAAGTGTCTGGTAGATGTCATCTTTCGAACGCCCTTCCATCACCGGCGCAAGTTTTGCCGGAAGGCCGAGCAGCTGGGCCCGCAGATTGGATAGCATCTCAATCATGACCATCTCGACGGTACGCGCATCGTAGACGCTCGCCTCGTTCTGTGCAAGACGCAGTTCGCTGAGTTCACGCTTGACGCGCTCATGTTTCGCCTTCTCGGAGATATAGTCTGGGTCATCGTCATTTGTCCCGCCGTTTCCGTTTTTCAGCGCATCATAGTTGCGGATGCTCTGGACGAGGTACACCCCGCCGCGTGCGTCTTTGTCATCTCGCAGGACAACGCCCTCCTGGATAAGCTGATTGACACGCCCTGCCGTCACACCAATTGCGCGGGCAAAGTTGGTCTGCGACACGGTTATCTTTTTCGGGTCAGCCGTCACTTTCAACGAGGTCACCTCCTTTCTCGCTAAAAATTTTTCACCGCTCGTTTCACAGGTGTATTTAACGTAGTCGGTTTTGATTTGCATGCAAAAAAGTTTACTTAGCTATGATTTTTTGTTATATCTAGACGGTTTTTGGGCATTCGAAAGAACGCGCACGCGTTCAACTCTCTAGAAGGACCCGTTGCACTCCATAGAAAAAGGGCACCGCTCATGCTGTGCCCTCGCTGTTTTCTCAGCTTATATAATAGCACAGGTGAGTTTGTCTTTTTTTATCCATTTTGGATTTTTGGGAATTTTTTTAGCGCTGCTCCGTGCAATTTGTGCACATAGTAGTAGTCATATCCCATGGTGACCGCGACCTGCTCCCACGATTGCCCGCCGATATATCGCAATGTCAGAACCTCTCGATAGCGCCCGTCTTGCATGGTATCAATCTGCCGCTTTGCATCCTCGCGCAGCTTGATCAGTTTATCCCATTGCGCATTTAGCCGGCCGGCATACACCTCAATCGATGCAATCGCATCTGATAGGTCCCCGATTTTATTCCCGCTGACCTTATCTGCATCATACTGAATCGATCTCAGCTGCAGGATGTCTGCGCGCGCCTGCGCATATTCCTGCTCAAGGCGCTTCAGTTCCCTCTCCGCATCGCGTACCCGCCATAGATATTCTTTTGCTGTCACTGCTTTATGTCTCCTTCCCGCGTTCCCCTCTGGTTTGTGTTTTCTGCTCCACCTGTTCGAAATACGCAATAGTGAGCGGATAGCCCTCCGCCGTGTATGTGCTGTATGATAGCTCCTTGATGATGCAGTATCCTTTCGGCGGCTGTATCTCCGGCTTGTACGCCTCCGATTTTGTGACGGTCTCCGTTTTTGGTTCGGTGCGGATAAGGTTTTTGCTCGTCTGCAATCGTCCCGCATGTTCCGCTATTTTCTCTTTTGTGTAGTAATCCGCGAGCCGTTCCGCATCCGTGACATGCCCGCCATAGAGTTTGACTGCCACGTTTCCATGCGGCCACGCCTTTTTTATTTTCTCGAGTTCTTCGCCGCTGAGTGCAGGCAAGATTATATGACCATGTGGCCGTCCTGCTCCTGTTAAATTTTCAAGCACGGAAATATATTTCATCGGCGTGCTTTTCTTCCTGTAAATCGAGCGCACCTTCCGCTTGAATTTTTCAAAATCCTTCTGCACATTCTCTGCTTCTGGGTGTTCTCTATATGTACAGGTCAGGTACCAATCTCCGGCAGCAAAGTTATCCATGAGGAGCCTTGATAGTTTTTCAGCACGCAGGCGACGATTAACCGCTGCTTGTGTTTCCCTTGTGACATTTTGTCTTTTCGCTCTTTTCTCTCTGATTTCTGGTCTTAGCGGTAACGCACGGAAGGAGTAATATTTCTTCTCAATTCGAAAACGTCCGTCTTGAGATTCCCATCTAGATCTCTTGTATGCCATTTCTTCCTCCGCCATCTTTCTGCATGCATAAATATGTCGGTATATTAATTCCTTTATCGAGAGGGAAAAGGGTCCGCGCCCCCCCCTCGATGAAAAAACATTTATATATTATAGAAGGAACTTGTTTATATGCGCAGCAATCCTCGCCTCATTGCGCTATATTTCCCATAGCTGATGCCGGCAGCCTGTGCCGCTGTAATTTTTTCATCCAATGTCTGCTTTCCCTGTGTACGCATCTGCTCTGTCTTTGTTTTTGTTCTTTTCTTTGCGGCTTCCCTCTTTTTCCTATTTGCTTCTTGTAGGATGTTGTTGCATTCTTTGCAGTAACTGTGCTTATATTCCCCGATGATTTCATGCCCGCAGTGCGCGCAAATTCTTTTCCCATCATTGCGGCATTCTTGGCAGCATTTCGCATTTCTCGTCGCTTCGAACGTTCTGCCGCATGCAATGCATATCTTTTTCATGTGCTCACACCCCTGCCACAAATTTATTGACAAAGTACACTTGTCCTTTGCCTGTCACTTTCGGTGTCTTACTGATGGATGTATGCCCATCTGCATGTGAAACGGCTGTTTCTTTTATTGTGAACAGTCCCATCTCCATTGCTTTCTGTGTCGGCATGTTGTAATCCGTTCCTCGTCGCCCAATGAGATAACCGTTCTCCCGCATCCACTGAAAAAGCCGATTCTGTCCCATATTAACGCCGTTTTGTTTGATGATCTTGGCAAGCTCGCCGATGAGGATGGTCGTATGGCTTGTACTCACGGAATCTGCGAACAGAACTTTCGGACGGTCACGCTCGATCTGCTTCTGCGCGTCCGTAAGAAGTGCCTTTGTGTCGCTCAGAATCCGCTCGGAGAATCGCAGGGCACGCGCCATGACCCGCTCGGGCGTGTTCCATTCCTCCTCCACGCGGATGAAGTACAGACGCACCTCCTTGCCTTTGTCGGTGCGCTGGAGCATTGCCAGTTCCTTTGCCATGGAGAGCGTCATGAGATGGTCGATAAGTTCGCGCTTTACCTCACGCCCTCCCTCGTTTTGAACTTGGACATTTTTGTCCAAGTTGAAATCTACGTTTTCCGTAAAGCCGTATTCCGTCATACGGTCAAACCATTTCGTGTAGGGTGTCTGCACCTCCAAGAACATGTGAAGCTGCCGCCCGCTGATCCGTACTTCCCCGTTCTCGTTATCGAAAATCAGTGCGATTGCGTTTGTCATTTCTTCTCCTCCTTCACCCGTACAAACTCCTCAATGCAGAATCCCGTCAAAGAGACTGCCGAGGGTCATTGATCTTTTGCCCTCCTGTTCCATATTTTCACTGCGTCATTGACATCAAGAAAACTCCGCGTTGTGATACCACACTCAAGGCAACGAACGGCAAAGCGGTTCTGTCCCATTATGTAGTGTCTGCACACTCTGTTGCTCCCGCAAAAGGGGCAAGGTTTCAATCCTGTTTTGCGTATAGCATCCGGTCTTTCGGAAAATAATAACCTTCGTTTCACTATCACCGCACCTCCCGAAAGATAATATCCGTCTCCCTCATCATGTGCAGGAACAGCTTCTTGCGCAGCTGATAGTCCCGCGTCCGCACGCCCTTGACCTCAATCACCTCATTGCGCCCGTCGGCATACGTCACGAAGAAATCCGCTGTGTAGGTAATCGGCTTCTGATTCTTCCCCGTGTTGTCCTTGAACCCCGCAAGGAGCGTGTAGGACGGCTGCAAGCCAATGCGGATAATCTCGCCGTGCTGTTTTCGTGAGAGCAGGTCAAGATAGATCTCCGCTTCACGTTTGCTGTCAAACACATGCCCGCACATAACCGTCTTGCGGGCGTTGTACTTGTTCGGCTTCTTGCGCTGTGTACGCAAGATACGCATCACATTCCCGATTGCTTCCCGCGCCGTCGGGTCGGGTTTCTTGCAAGGCGTGTACTCGTCCATGTCGCCGCCTCCTTACTCAATCCATGGCCTCATCCCATGTCGCGACAACCACCATATAGCCTTGTCCTTATGGGGTTGTTTGATGTATGGCGATGTACTGCCAAGCAACGCTTTACAGGCACCTGCCATGAGTACGTTTTTGTCTTTTGGAAAAGCAATACCATATTTCCGCGCATATTTTTTCAACTTTTTCGCTTGTCCGTATACCACAAGGGATATTAGCGCCATATCCCGCTCTTTGATAAAAGCATTCATGTCCATCAGACGTACCCGCGTTTCTTGTTCTTCTCGTTCACGCGCCACTGCACCACACCACGAGCCTTCTCATCGTAGCCGAGTGCATCAAGCCACGAGACGCAGACCGTGATAACGTCCGTAAGTTCTTCGGCAAGATTGGTTTCTACCGCCTCAATCGCAGCCTCATCCTCCTCGCCGCACCGTGCGCAGTGCAAACAAAAAAGTTTTATTGCCTCCTGCGCCACCTCATGCGTCTCCTCGTACAACTTCGCCACCCACTCTGTTGTTGCCGCATCGCGGTACTTCGTGCACGGCTGCGGATTTGTCATGTCAATCTCTGCCATCTCAGCACGCTCCTTTAAAATGGAATGTCATCGTCCGATACAATATGACCTGGAATTTCTCTGCCATCATCATCCATGCTCCCGGTGTATCCTTTCGGCTTTTCCCCGAACTCTACTTCACGCGCGATGATCTCGATTGCAGACCTTTTCATGCCATCTTTCTCATAGCTGTGCTGCGCAATCTTCCCGGCAATCGTCACCTTCTGTCCCTTGACGAGACTGCGGCTGCATACCTCGCCGAATTTATCCCAGACCGTGACTGGTAGGAAATACGTTTGCTTTTTCTCTCCATATCCGTCATCTACGGCTATATTCAGGCGGCAGACGCAGGTCCCCGCTTTCGTATACCGCACTTCCGGCTCTTTTGTAAGCCGTCCCGATCCTGACCATATATTCATTTGTTCCCTCCATATTCTTGAGGTCTTGGCAAAAAGCAAAGCTCTCCACGCTCTGTGCATCCGCGGATATGCATTCCCCGCTCCTCTGCAATCCCAAGTTCCGTTTTGCAGCCCTTGCTCTCAAGGTAGTTCCCCGTCATGATGATCCCATCACATGCAAGCAACACCTCTATGCAGCAGTCCATTACCTGCTCATATGGCAGGTCCTTCAGCGGTTGGAACATAGCAAGCGGATTGATAAAAAGCATATCCGGATACAGTTCTTGAAGCTTCCGGTGTATCTCCGCCGCATCCTCCCTGTTCTGCTCCTCGTTTCCCGTATAGGGATGCGAGATATAATACCAATTGTTCATGATGCCGCCTCCTCTTCTCCGTCCTCGAGAAAGTCAAACAGTGTTGGCGCGCTGCGCCTTGCATCTTCCGCTTTGAGATAACCAACACCATCACGGAAATAATCTGCATTGAGTTCCGTCGCCATGCCACGCCGCCCCAGTTTCAACGCGTAGAGCGGGACGGTCATCAGTCCTCCGAACGGGTCAAATATGAGATCACCCTTGTTGCTGTACCGCTCGATCAGGCGATCGACAATATCAAATTGCAGTGGGCATACATGGAGCTGTTTGCCCTTCTGCGCCTGCAGTGTGTTCATCGTCCGCATCCGGTTGATATCGTCCCACACATCATCAGACCAACTGCCGGGCGCGACGACCATAAATGTCGCGGGCAGTTTCTTGTCCTTGTCGAGGCTCTCCGCCATCGCGACGTGCTCCTCGTAGTTATAGACGCTCTCACGGCTATACTTCCGATATACGCGCTGGAGGTCACTCACAGGGAAGCTCATTACCTCCTCTTTCGTGAGCGAGCGGTCTCCGCTGCTGCGCCAATATCCATGCGCATCGATCTGCCACCGTCCACGGGTATACTCCTCTTTTGTCTTTGTGACAGGTGTATCTGCATAGGCCTTTGATGTATCGGACGGCAGTTTTCGGAATAGCAGGATGTACTCAGGACATCCGACGCCCATCTTGCTGCCGTCTTTGCACTGTTCCGTCCAGCCGAGGCGATAGGTCTGATTGTTCTCGCGCACAACGTCCGTCACCACGGTAATCATGCCGAAATACTGAAACCCATGCCGCATATAGTGCTCAATGCAGAGCGCATGGAACGGCTCGATGGTCGGCATCCCCGTCCCCGTCGCATTTCCAAAGAGCACGCGATCTTTGACGTGACAAGCGAACACGCGCCCCGGCTTTAGGATGCGCAGGAGCTCGGGGCTCAGATAGTCCATCTGCTCGAAGAATCGCGTCGTGTCCTCGTTATGCCCGAAATCGTTATAGCTTGCCGTGTACTCATAGTGATTGGAGAAGGGGATAGAGGTCACAATCTCATCAACGGAATCATCCGCCATCCGCTTTGTCTCCTCGATGCAGTCATTATGGATTGCCGTCCATCCGTCGCCTTTTACTTCCACGCGATCAACTCCTATGCTTCGTCCCATCTCAGCCGCCGCCTGTGCGCCGCCAAGCCCATATTCTTTGATGATCTCCGCCATCTTTTGCGTCAGGTGATTGTACTGCGTCCACTTGTGCTGCAAGACCTTGAGTATTTCCTGCTCGCTGTCCATGTAGATGATGTCCACGATGACCTTATGCGGCTGCAGGAATCTGTGACAGCGATGAATCGCCTGTATAAAATCGTTGAACTCGTAGTCAATCCCAAGGAAGATCATCCTGTGACAATGCCGCTGAAAGTTGCAGCCGCTCCCTGACAGCTCCTTTTTCGTCGCAAGGATGCGGAATTTGCCGTCAGAGAAGTCGATCGTGTTCCGCTCACGCACGTCCATATCCTGTGACCCATAGATTTCCCGCGCTTCCGGCAGTGCCTTTTTGATTGCCTTCCGCTCATCCTCGAGGTCGTGCCAGATGATAAAATGATCGTCCGGCGCAGCGTCGACAATCTCCTTTGCCTTTGTCATGCGTGCGGCGATACTGTCCCGCTTTTCCCGCGCCGCCTCAGATAGCCCCTGCGCCGCATCGTGAAACATCTTGATCTGCCCGTCCTTCTCTTCGCTTATTTCGGGCGGCCGTCCAAGCTTGTGATAGCGCACTTCGAGTTCGGGCAAGTCGTAGCCCGTATCGTCATATCCGATGTTCGACGGTTTTTGAATAAAGAGTGCCCAGGTCGATAGCCAGAGCCAGAACTCTTTTTCCTTGTGCGGGTAGAGCGTCAGATTGTTCGCCTTCGTACTGTCACGCTTGAAAAACCGTGTGAGTGCTTGCCCCGTGTCCATGATCTCAAGATAGCCCGCATAGTGGATGAGTTCCTTGTACTTGTTCGGCGATGGTGTCGCCGTGGATACAAGCTTGTACGGCACACCGCGAAACTTGCCGAGGAACGTCTGATAGGTCTTGCTCCCGAACGAGCGCAGGACAGCTGCCTCATCAAGGCTCGTGCCCGCGAATGCGTCGGGGCGGATGTCGCCGTCACGTACGCGCTCATAGTTCGTGATCATGAGCCAACCGGGCGCATCCGTTACCTCCTCCATGTTGCGGACGTAGACAGGCGCATCCATGTGGAGGAGTGTCACAGCGTCACGCATGAACTCCTGTTTGACACCCAGCGGGCACACAATGAGCATCTTGCCGCCCTTGTGTTCGTGGATGAGACGGCACCATTCGAGCTGCATAACGGTCTTTCCGAGGCCGAATGCTGCGAAGATTGCCCTGCGCCCGCCCTGCACTGCCCACATGACCGCGTCGCGCTGGTGCGGCTTAAGTACAGGACTTATCTCCCCCGGATCAATGGCAATGCCCGTCTTTTTGGCAATGACCATTTTGGAGGCAAGGAAGTCTTGATATGTACTCTTCATATATCTTCCTCCTCTTGCACATACTGTTCGATCGGTGCCTTCTTTTCCGGAATCGGTGCCAGTTTTACAAATCCTAACATTTCGATCAACCGCACGATTCCCTCATGCATTGCGATTGCATTTTCTTTGCTCCGCAGCGTGATTCCGATGTCCTCCTCTCCCTCCGGCGATGTCGCTGTAATGTATGTCCTCCATGATATTTCAACGATGGAATCCCGCTGATATGTTTCGATTTTGATTTTGATGCCATCTTTTGGTTGGAAGGCGGTTCGCTCGATTTGTCGCGTTCCAAAATCCATCATTTTATGCTCCATTCGTGTATCCTTTCCGCAGTATCTTAAATTCTTTCAGTCCGATCATACGGATGATGTCTGCCGCCATGTCGTGCATTTTGTATGCGTCTTTGCGCGTCTGCGATGGAATCACAATGCCGCCCGCACTGTCATTGCAGTCTCCTGCGATTACAGTCTCCCAGAATACTTCGTTCGGTGTCTCCTGTTCATAGGTCGCCACCATTACGCGGATGTTGTCTTTCGGCATGAATACGGTGCGGCGCAGGCGTCGCCCGCCCGCCATCTGTTTTCCTTGATTCATTGTGGCGTTCCTCTCTTTATTGTGGTATACTGATGTTGCATGTTGTCCACATGTTCTTTAGCGCTCGGAGGGTTGCACCTCTCTGAGTGCTTTTTCTTTGCACAGATATATCTCATTCCTGCGTCTCCTTGTTCAGTTTCTGTGCAAGCGCCATAGCTTCGCGCTCATCGTGCAGCAGTCCACCCGCATATTCACGATTCCCGCTGTGGTCTACGCGCGTCATGTCCTTGATGCGATAGACCTGGTACACCTTCTTACCGCCGAGATACATGCTTGAGATTTTCCACTCACCCTTCACTGCGTATCTCCTTTCACCCAATAGGTCAAGACCAACTGATCCCCTGGCTGGATTAGCCCCTTTCGCTCTACGAGCCAGGGGTTATTTTCGTAGATGCCTTCTTTGTATTCCAAGATGTACCGCCTTGTCGCGGTATTCTTCTGGAGGTACATTTCCGAGATCCCCCAAAGCGTATCGCCATTCTGGACGACGTAGACTTCCTCGACGAGGACGGCGTTCTTGCCGTCCTCCCATGGATTGACCGCGCCAGAGCAGAGGATCGCCGCTCCTGCGATGCAGCATCCGGCAATGACCTTCCTCGCATCCATCATGCAACTGCCTCCTTTCTCTCGATCGGGACTGGATTCCGAGGATCCTCCAGATCCATCCCGTCCATTGCGGCCATCCAGCGCTCAAGCTCACGCCTACGCACCTTCATGCCGTTCAGCTTGATGCCTCGGATAATCCCGGACTGCACCAGCATATTTGCATAGTTCTTACCAACGCCGAGTACTGCGGCAACCTCGACCACCGTCAGGAGTTCGTCTGGTGTTTGACATTCCCGCACAACAGCGACCGATCTGCTTGCGCGCTCGATCGCACTGGCGATGATGGACTCCATTGCTGCGTTATCCATCATTGCACCTCCGTTCTATCTGTTTAGCCTCACATCATCCTTTACCGTCCGGCGAATTATTGCTGTGGCATCCCTCCTCTCACCGCAGGGCATCAACAGAGGAAATCATTTTCGCCCACTTGTGGTCGAAAGCGAAATTCCTCGAGATAGGCATTCACTCGCGCCCACCTGATGCTCTCATATGTCTTACCATCTTTGACTTCCGTCTTTACGAATCCCCATCCGCGCGCAACGTCCTCGGCGTTCAGCCAAGCATGGCCGATCGTCATGATATTTGCCATTCGTTATCTCCTTTCGGTGGGCACTCCGCGAAGAACAACCGGCTTGATTGCAGTCATGTCGATGCCGTATGCCTGTTCCGCAAGGCATATCGCCTTGGTAAGCGCAGTAGGGGCATCGATTCCTGAGTGTGTTGAGCGGATGAAAGACAGGAAACTCGCGCTGATCGCCGCCATCAGTGGAAGCATTGCTGCTATTGCTAGCGTAGCATCCCTCCTACGTTGATTGCCGTACACACAATAGCGATAGATATGAATAAGATGTTGAGTATGAGCATGATTCCCTGATTTTCAAGCGTCCAATCATCAAGTCGCTCAATCATTTTCTTTATCCTGCTAGACGTGATTTTCACCTTCCTCCGTCTCAATCCACAGCCCGCTCATGCGGGCTGTTTTTCTTTGCCGTCATCGGCGGCGGTATCATCCGCCACTTTTGCGCTGTGTCCGACCTCAAGCCCGCGCATGAACGAAAACGCCGCCGCACGCAGGATTTTCTCCCCTCCTTGCCCGCCATCACAGGCGTTTTCTCTCACTCCTCACCGTGCTATAATGAGTACGGAAAGGAGCTGATTCACATGATCCCTGTGAACGAATTAACCGACCTCGACTATGAAATCCTTGAAAAACTCGCCCTTGCACCAATGACGGAAACTGCACTCACTGATTCATTCCCAAAACAATCCGCTGTGAAACATCGCATCCATCTCCTTATGGATTATGATTACGATGATTCCATGGTTGCTTTTGGAGGAGTTCTTTTCCCAAAATCAGATACATACTATATTCAGTATTCCCCAACAAACGCAGATCTTCTTGAATTATCCTCTCACGGTCTGAAAGCTTGGGAAGATTGGAAATGGCAGAAAAAGCATGACCGTCAAAAGGTACTAGAAGATCGTGCGTTGAAAATTATCCCTATCGTCATTTCTATCAGCGCCCTCATTGTGGCGACCATATCGCTATTACAAGCGTTGCACTGGATAGACCTAGCGCGATAAGCGACATAATCAATGCCAATGCGTCCTCTGGATGGGCGCGATAATAGCGATACCCTCTTGTCAATATACCCAATCTCCTCACCTCCCTCGCCCTATGCGGGCTGTTTTTCTTTGCCGCCATCGGCGGCGTATAAATTTGTTGCTCTCCTCCTCGCCGTGCTATAATGAGTACGGAAAGGAGGCGATCTTGATGATGTCCAAAGAACAGATGGATGATTTCGCCCAAAATTTCTATTGGGCGTACAGGCAAGCCCAAGAAGATAACACGCACGCGCTCTTCAAGCCGGAGGTTATTCTTCACAACAGCCTCGGCATCTTGGCAATTCACATTCTCGAAAGCCGCCAAGACTTGAGCAAAATGGACACCTACGCAATTCTCAAGGCTTATGTGGAAGTTTTGAGAGAAGTTGAAGATGTCTACGATGCCCGTCGTGACTCCTTGGAAAGCCTTTGTAATTGAATCCGATTGTTCGCTTTAATTACAAAGTCTCTTTGGCAATCTCGCTGATGCTAAGGGCTTCAACGAGATTGCCGCTTTTTTTCCTGTAACGATATGACAGATCGTCCAGAACCCGCCGTGCTTCTCCATAGGTGCATCCACTCTCTATAAGCGTTGCTTCCACTTTTTTTGCCAAGGCGCCTCTGCGCTCTTGCAGCTCCTGAACTTCCTTTTTCCAATCCTCCATCCCCTCACCTCCTCTCTATTGCGCGGATGCCGCGTGCCTCCGCGTCGTTGTTGTCCACCTCTCAGTGTGTTATAATATATTTACAATCTAGCATTCATTACACGGAAAGGACGATTCAAATGGATCCTGTTGTCACATCTGCACTCGTATCAATTGGTACTACTTGGCTAACCAGCGGTGCCAAAGCACCCGCACATACGCTAAACCTCCTATGGCAAGTAACATTAGGTCGATGGGATCCTCTACTGGAAAAGATAGTTAGAGAGAACGTAGAGAAGTATGCCAAGGACATCGACAACGAACTGAGCAAAATCCCACCAGAGAACATCAATCCTGAGCCAGACATCAGCCTCATTGGTCCCGCCTTGGAGGCCTCGAAGTACTACGTAGCAAAAGAGAAAGCCCGGCAGATGTTCGCCAAACTGATTGCTGCTGAGATGGACGTCACCAAGTCCGATCAGGTTCATCACGCGTTTGTCGAGATCATCAAGCAGATGAATCCGCTAGATGCTCGGGTTTTATCGTCCTTTGAGAACCCAACAACCTTGCTCTATTGCCGTTTTCGGGACAAAGAAGACCCAAAAGCCGATCAAATCATCTCCGACATATACATCTCTGATGACTTCCCCGCATATGACCGCAACGTCTCTCTCGCAATAGGAAACCTGTCACGTCTCGGGCTAATCGACATCCCAACGCGCAATCTCGGCAACGTATCCATCGGAGGACAGAACGCCGCTCTGATTGCGCGTTTCAAGGAAACACAGCTTTACAAAGTGATGGAGAGGGATTTCCGCTCCTACGCCGCAGTCTGGGAAGAAATCCAGACCACATCCTTCACCGCATACTTAACCGCGCTCGGGCTTACCTTTCGCCGCGTTTGCTTGTAACTCGTGATGTAACCCACGAAAATGCGGATCTGTTAGCAGATTCATCCAGACGAACCGCCCCAACTGCAGGGCTATATACCCTGCTGCGGTGACATTGATAAGCGTAGACACCAAGAACATCAGGACGAGAAATACATAATGCTCCATATCCATGACCTCACCTCCTCTCTGTTGCGCGGATGCCGCGTGCCTCTGCACTCTGGTTTGTCTACTATATTAGACATCTGGCGCAAAAATATCACCAACCTTGCACCCCAAAGCCTCTGCAAGTTTCGCAAGTGTAGCTGTCGTGGTATTAACAACCTCACCGCGCTCAAGATCAGATATAGTCTGCCTCGATACCCCAGAGGCTTTGCTGAGTTCATCCTGTGAAATATTTTTTGCAAGGCGGACTTCTTTGACTTTAAACCCCATACTCTCCCTCCTTTCATTCCATTCTTCGTCTAGTATAATAGACGATTATATTTTTGTCAACTATATTTGACAACTTTCTTTTTGTAATGTAAAATATAATTGACATTGAATTGAGGTGCGTACTTATGAAGATTGGTGAGTGGCTAAAGTTATATAGAGAGCAGCATAACTTGTCCATGCAGGCTTTGGCAGACTTATGCGGCTTTAGCAAGGCGTATATCAATGTTCTTGAGAAAGGCATAAACCCCAAAACAGGTAAACCCATCTCTCCCACGATGCAGACCTTCGAGAAGATCGCTCGCGGGACGAAAACCGATGTGGACACTCTTTTGAAAATATTGGACGGCGATCAACCGATAACGCTGAACGCCCCCGCATCCGACGATCTGCCCGCGCTTACGCAACGCGATGAACGGCAGATTGCAAAAGACCTCGAGGATATGCTGCACTCGCTCAAGGGTTCTGCTGCGATGGGTGAACTCGAGGACGAGGAGGATATGGAACTGCTGAAAGCCTCACTCCTACAGGCAATGACCCTCTCGAAGCGTATCGCAAAGAAGAAATTCACGCCGAAGAAGTACCAAAAATAACCTTCCGTGAGCAGAGGGAATGATATGGATATAAGGGAAATCGTTTCAACGCTCGTTGCAAAATACAACACACGGAATCCGTTTGAGATTGCAGAATACCGAAACATCGAGATCATCCACAACGAGCTAAAGTCAGTTCTTGGCTATTATACCAAGTATCATAGAGTACAGAGCATTATCCTAAATAGCGATCTGCCGGAACACCTTGAGAGTTTTGTATGTGCACATGAACTCGGGCACGCGATCTGTCATCCCGACATCAACGTGCAGTGGCTCTGTGAGGGCACCTTTTACTCCAAGGGCAAGTTTGAACGGCAGGCAAACATATTCGCTGTCGAGCTTCTTCTCCCTGACGATCTGCTGCGAGTGTATCCGGAATGCACAGTATACCAACTCGCACGATCCGCCGGCGTGCCGGAGGAGTTTGTGGAGCTGAAGAGTGTGTAAAAACCCTCCATAAACGATAGGAAGGAATGATATTTTGGAGATACAGAGATTGATAGCAGATGCACTACAACCATTACGGGATTTTCTGAATGATTGTCTCTCCTCAAACGACACACGCGAAAACAAACGTGCTTCCCTGCTTTCGTACTGGATTAAGAACTATATTCAAATGCTGCGCCATGAACGCCCGCAATCATATCGCAGGTTTCAGCGCGGCGATGTTGTAAAAGTGGATTTTGGGTTTCGTATCGGCTCGGAGCACGGAGGTCTTCATTATGCCGTGATTCTGAACTCCAACGATTCCAGACGCGCCCCTGTTGTGACTGTAGTACCTCTCACGTCTCTAAAATCTGAAGAACAACGTAACTCCCTGCATTTTGGAGAAATTGACCTTGGCGATCAGCTCATTCAGAAGTTGCGCAGCAAACTGACACAATCACCGACACCTGCGCTGCAAAGAGAGGTTGACCGCCTTAAAATAGGCAGCATCGCTCTGACAAATCAGATTGTCACAATCAGCAAAGTACGAATCACCGATCCTGTGCGGGGAAGCTCGCCGCTTTCGGGCATCCGTCTTGATTCAGATGCGATGGAAAAGATCGACACTGTTTTGAGAGCGTTTTTGTTCACCAACAACTAGTCATTTCCGCTTGACGGATTCTCCCTGTTCGTGTATTATAATAATACACATGCTCTTCGCGGGCTCGGTCGTATGACCGCTAGGACACAGGAGAACCCAGTCAAGTTTGACTGGGTTCTTTCTTTTTCCTATAAAAAACCGCCCACCGTGCGCCAACACGATGGGCAACGGAGCTATCGCCTTTCAGAGCGATATAGAGTAGGCGGTAGATTGGCAGAGTGAGAGTCCGCCAATAGAGCTGCCGGAACCGCCGGAGGATCCGCCTGATTTTGATATTTTTGGATAGAGGTGTGATCTCTCTAAAATACAAAAAGCTGTCCTAAAAGGACAGCTATATTCGGATAAAACAGGAAAAGCAACCGTCTAGCACACTTTTTTCTCCCACGCTGCGCTGCATAGGTTCATAAAAGTGCTGCATGCCCCAGCACGATTGCTTAACGATTTCATTATATCAAAAATCTATGTGAAAGGGAATATCTATTATGAAATTAACCAGTTTTAGAGTAAAAAACTTTCGTTCCATAGATGATAGCACATGGGTTGATGTGAACGACATCACAAATATTATTGGTGTGAATGAATCTGGCAAGTCAAACATCCTATTAGCTCTTTGGAAGTTAAACCCGGCTACTGATGATGGAAAGATAAATTTGCTTGCTGATCTTCCGCGAGAAAGATATGCTGAGCTCAAGGATTCATGCCAAAAGATGGACTTTATAGAGACATATTGGGATTTATCAGAGGACGAAGGCCTTTTAGAGAAGCTAGTTGAATACGGCCCTTTCGAGGAAGAAGAATTTTACACATTACATTTTGGTAGATACTATTCCGGTCGTTACTTCTTTAATTTCCCCAACTTAAATATCCAAGAAAAACGTCCTTCAAAAAAGATACAGGCAGCGCTACATCAATTTTTGGATAGTTTCAGTAAAGATAATATTCCAGAGGAATTACCTGCCGAGCAACGAGAAGCATTGATTTCCTGTGTAAAGAAACTGTCTTCAAACATCGCCAAAACAGAAACACTAACAAAAGAAGCTGCGATAAATCTGTATAACGAACTCTCTGCATTTTCAGAAGTAAATTATGGAGATTCTTTTGATACGCTGCTTGATATTTGCGAAACGGAAAAAACCATTTTAACTAAAAAAGATATAATTTATAGTGGAGATTTTTTTTCAAAAACACTCAAGCCCGCCATTCCCCACTTCGTTTATTATTCGAACTATGGTAATCTGGACTCTGAAATCTATTTACCAACTGTAATAAGCGATATGAATAGAACCGATCTGACTGGAACCACTGCCGCCAAAGTTAGGACACTGCGTATTCTGTTTTCTTTTATCAATTTGAAACCTCAGGAAATCCTTGAGCTTGGAAAAGACATTATGCTTGATGGTTATGGAAACCCAGTATCCAACCCTAGCAATGAACAGTTAAAAGACTTCTCGGCAAAGAAAAATGAGCGAACTGTTTTATTAGACTCTGCCTCCGCAAAATTAACTGCAAAATTTCGTGACTGGTGGAAACAAGGAACCTATGATTTTTTGCTTCGTGCAGACGGATATTCTTTCAAAATCTGGGTATCAGATGAGAAGCGCCCTGCCAAAGTTGATTTAGAGTCTCGAAGCACAGGCTTGCAGTGGTTTCTAAGTTTTTACCTAACGTTTTTAGTGGAGACAGCAGAAACTCTCTCAAATACTATTCTTCTTTTAGATGAAGCAGGGCTCTCCCTGCATCCGTTGGCTCAAAAGGATCTAGTTCATTTTTTTCAAAGTTTGGCAGAAAACAATCAAATTATACATACCACTCACTCCCCCTTCTTAGTTGATACAGACAATATTGATAATGTAAAGTTAGCCTATGTCGATGATAGCGGGCACACTGTATTATCAGATGATCTAAGGGCAACACAAGATCCCAAACATTCGACATCAATATATGCGGTTCATGCCGCATTAGGGCTGAGGGTCTCAGATATATTGCTCCAAGGATGTATGCCTATCATTGTTGAAGGTGTATCTGATCAATATTATCTAAATGCGATAAAGTTATTCCTTATTAGAAATAAAAAGCTCGCCCCTCAAAAAGAGATTATTTTTATCCCTGTCGGCGGAGTAAAGTCAATTCGTCCAGTGGCAAGCTTAATGTCTCCCGGAAATGATGGCTTGCCATACATTGTTGTTGATTCAGATAAATCTGGACAAGATTACAAAAAAGCGCTCCTTAAAGAGTTATATGCGGGATCAGAAAAGAAGATCATCGAGATAAAAGATGTATCTGATCTAAACGATTCTGAAATAGAGGATATTATTCCATTCAGGTGTCTAGAACAAGGCATTACTCGATTGTTCAGGGATATAGAAGATGATTTTATCCCAGATCAAAATATGCCGCTTATTCCACAACTAGAAAGTTTTGCTCAGAAATATAACATTCAATTACCTAAAGGCTATAAGGTTCCTTTAGCTAAAGGGGCTAAGCGAAAGATTATTGATACAAATAAGACTGATGCGATCGTTTCAGTATGGGTAAACCTTTTTAAGAAATTCAAATAATATGGATATAGATCCAATGTAGAAAGGAGGCTCACGATGACATACTCACCCGAATATCTCAGTGATCTCATGGTGCGAATGGCGCATCACTCCACCGCGATCGAGGGCAACACGCTGACGCAGGGCGAGACAAAGAGCGTTCTCGTTGATGGCTATGTCCCGCGTGCAATGGATATGCGCGAGCTGAACGAGGTGCTGAACTATAAGGCGTTCATGACTTTTCTCGTCGAACAGTCGACATCTGGCACACCGCTCTCCCTCTCTCTGATCCGCGAGGTGCACGCAATCCTGTGCAAAGATGCAATTGAGAGCGTCCCGGGGCAGTTCAAGCAGCGCCCGAATATGATCATCGGCGCAGCCTTCACCCCTACGCCGCCCTACCTTGTCCCTTCTGCACTGACGGACTGGATCGACAATCTCGCTGCACAGATGGACGCCGCTGCATCCGATTCAGATAAGGTACTCGCTATCTGTCGCCAGCATATCGCATTCGAGCATATTCATCCATTCCCGGACGGCAACGGGCGTGTTGGCCGTGCTCTGATGGTGTATAGCTGCTTCCTCGATGAGATAACGCCGATTGTGATTCCCGTGGATCGACGTAAGGAGTATATCAACTATCTCAATACAGAGGATTTGCAGGGATTCGCAACATTTGCAGAGCAGCTGCAGGAAGATGAACGGAATCGTATAGAGATGTTTGTAAAATAAAAAACCGCCTAGAGTTGCCTCTGAGCGGTCGAAGGTATAAACAAACTTATTCGATTCCGTAATGCTCCATGTACTGCATAAGCAGATCAGTGATGTTGTCCCAATCATCATCTGATACTTTCCCGAGTTTCTTCAAAAAGTCAGATACGGGAATGACGATTGTCTTGCTGATCCGCGCCGTTGAGATATGATTCAAAGGGATTTCTGCCCAATCAAACACCTCAATGTCATATTCATCTCGCGGTGCTGCAGATGTAATCGGGACGGACATTACGACAGCTTTATCGCCATCAACATCAATGACCAATACAGGGCGATACTTCCCCTCTTCGGGACGATCCTCATACCGAACCCAAGCAGACCACACTTCGCGTTCTTTAATTCGCTGCTGCAATGTACCGCGCCCCTTGGTGATCGCTTTCGTGCTGATCGGCATCCCACACCGTATCATTCATCCAAGGGTCATCCTTCGGGAAGATACAATGCCCCTCCTCATCGTGCTGGCAGTTGCCATACGCCACTGCATACATCTCACGACGATTCTTTTCAATAAATTTCTGAAAATCTCGCATTGTGTCCACCTCCTCTGATTACCCCTATTATATCAGATTTATTCGGATAATGATAGATAATTATAGGGTGAATTGTCAAGTCAAGTGCAACACTTTATTGAAAAAGACTTCATAAGGAGTTCTCCATCCTAAGCATTTACGCGGACGCATGTTAAGTTCATGCACGACTCTTTGCACATCCTCCTCACGTACCTCGTCAAGTGATCGGTCTTTTGGGAAGTATTCGCGCAGGAGCCCGTTTGTATTTTCATTGGTTCCGCGCTGCCATGGCTGATGTGGTGGTGGAAAGTAGTAGGGCACATGCAGTGCCTCAGTCACTTGTCTATGTTTGGCAAACTCCTTGCCCCTGTCCGGCGTAATCGTATGTACGGGATAGACCTTCAAGGCATCAATCGTTGCGTCCCTTACTGCCTCACTCGTCTTTTTAGGCAGCTTTCGTCCAATTAAGAACCGGCTCTTTCGATCTGCTTTCGTTAGCAGACACGCGCCACCTGTCCTTCCTGCAACCGTATCACCTTCCCAGTCGCCAATGCGACCACGGTTGTTTGCGATTGCCGG
>NZ_ALJR01000046.1:0-23800 GCF_000287655.1 Selenomonas sp. FOBRC9 | reverse complement strand
CGACGCTTTATCCCAAAGGGGACCGATATTGCTTGCCTCACGCCGGACACAATTCAACAGGTAGAGGACTGGATGAATAACCTCCCCAGGAAAATCCTCGGATACGATACACCCAAA
This sequence comes from Selenomonas sp. FOBRC9, assembly GCF_000287655.1. Taxonomy (NCBI): domain Bacteria; kingdom Bacillati; phylum Bacillota; class Negativicutes; order Selenomonadales; family Selenomonadaceae; genus Selenomonas; species Selenomonas sp. FOBRC9. The sequence continues at coordinate 23,683 of NZ_ALJR01000046.1, read as the reverse complement.
GAGCGTTTCGATTCATATGTTGCTCAATTCGCTGCCTCGTAACTTTTTCCCTACTTGTCCCACTTGCTATTGCAATTTAGGCAACAACATTTTAATCAATTCGTTCATTTTAATGATTGTATTGCGTGAAACGCTCTGCTACAATAGGCAAAATATCCGTGTTCCGCTGCCTTCCCGCCGAAGGGAGTGCGGGGGAACCGCACTGAAAGGAGCCTACTCATGACCATCGAAGGCGCCGTCATCATCGAGCAGGGCGTCACGTTCGCCCTCATCCACGTCGACCCGAGCGTTACTGCATATACCGTCAAATCCACACAGACCCGCCGCGCCCTCATGCGATTCTTCCCCGGCATGCCCATCATCCTCATGAGCCTCACGCCTGCAGGCGAGCCGCGTTACTACGGGCGCAAGGACATCGTGGAGTTCCTCAGCGGCGTGAAACTAAACCAAATCCCGTGGAAACAGTACCATATTGTGTAAATACCGCAACATCCGGTATACAAAAACAGGCAGCCGTGCGCGGCTGCCTGTTTTTGCCCAATATCCCCTGATTACCAAAGACCAATCAGCTTCCACCATGCAGCGCCGACAGTAAGATAAATAAGCGTTGTGCACGTTGTCGCGACAAACCCGTTGCGCCACCACTCCCCCTGCGAGACATAGCCGCCGCCGAAGTAGATCGGCGCACAGCCGTTGCCATAATGTGTGAGCGAGATGGGAACATCCGCAAAAATGCCAAAAACAATGGCCGTCATCAGTGGCGGCGCTCCAACCGTCGCACATACGGCGATGAACGCCGCATAGAGCGCGCTGATACGCGCCGTCACACTCGCAAAGCAATAGTGTATATAGGTGTAGAAGAGCAGCAGAATGAGCGCCGATCCGACCCAGCCGAGCCCAATGGAGGAAATCGCTGTGCCCGCCCCCTCTGCCATCCACTTGATAATGCCCGATTTCGCGAGTGCGGAAGCGAGCGTCATGAGCGAACCCATCCAAAACATCGCATCCCATGCGCCTTTTTCTGTGATGACATCCTGCCAGTTGATGACATTTAGGATAATCATGACGCAGACGGCTCCCATCGCCACAGGTGTCGCGCCGATGCCCGTGAATCCCGAAGTCGCCCACAGCAGAAGTGAGACAATAAAAATAATGGAGAGATATTTCTCGCCGCTCGACATGGGTCCCATCTCGGCGAGCTCCTTTTCCGCCAAGCTGCGGGCATTTGGAATGCTGACCAGCTCCGGTTTTGCGAGCTTCAACATAAGAAGCGGAATGAGCAGCAAACTGATAAGACCGGGCACAATCGCGGCGCTCGCCCACCCCATCCATGTAATTTCGACGTCCAGCGCCTTCGCGGCGAGCGCAACGCAGAGGGGGTTGCCCGCCATGGATGTGACGAACATCGTGCAGGTCACGGCATCGCAATGATAGCCGACCTGCATGAGATAGGCGCCGATCCGCCGCGATGTCTCTCCCGGCTCAGATCCAAGCGCCCCCGCGAGCGAGCGGACAATGGGATACATAATGCCGCCCCCGCGCGCCGTGGCCGAAGGCGTTGCCGGCGCAATGACCAGTTCGCTGAGGGCAATCGCATAGCCAAGCGACACCGCGCTCTTTCCGATTACGCGAATGATCCCGAACGCGATCCGTTTCCCCAGACCGCTTTTGATGAACCCGCGCGAATAGAGAAAGGCGCAAACGATCAGCCAAATGGTACTGTTGCCGTAGCCGCTGAGCGCGTCGCCGACCTTGAGCAGTCCCGCGCACGTCGTAAACGTCACGGCGATAAAGGCGACCGCTCCGATCGGCAGCGGCTGCAAAATAAAGCCGAGCACCGTTGCGACGAACACCGCCATAAGATGCCACGACTCCTGCGTCACCTCCGCCGGGACAGGTGAAAACCACACCCCTGCAAAGATGACAAGCGTAATCAGTGCATTGCGTTGTTTTTTGCTCATGTCATCCACCTCGCTTTAGATTAATTGAATCGGGAGCTCCCCCTCCCGCACGCAAAGCCGTTCAACATATCTTGCATAGTATTTCGTTCTTTACACAGCAATATCCTTCTTTTTGATTATGGTTTCATAATAAATGTTTATCATAAAAATAATACCGAGAACTATTGAATATCAAAATGGTATGGTGCACATTTTATCTCAGGGAAACCTGATATTGCTTCACTCAGTCCGGGGACGATTCAACGGATGGAGGATTGAAGATACCGAAAGATGTTCACAGCATGCTCGGCGTGTCGAGCGGCAGCCGCCTTACATTCATTGTGAAGAACGGTTCTGTGCGTCTTGTCAACGCCGCCGTCTATGCAATACAGCTGATGCGCAAGGAGATGACAAGCGAGCCAAAGCCGTCGGAGGAAGAGGTCACATCCCTCGTCAAGGATATGCGCCGGGAGATGTAATCCCCCTTGACATGAAAGCGCGCTCCAATGCTATAATGCAGTCAGTATGGAAACCGGGGTATAAGGAGCGCGGCATGAGTCGCGCCGCACAATGGAAAAGGGGGATTTTCTTTGTATTTGGAAAAAATCACGTCGCCCGCGGACATCAAGGGCTATGACGCAGCCGAGCGCAAGGCGCTCGCACAGGAGATGCGCGACGCGATGCTGAAACGTGCGAGCATTCACGGCGGGCATTTTGGCCCGGACTTCGGTGCGGTCGAGGCGATCATCGCGCTGCACACGGTGTTTGACTCGCCAAAGGACAAGATCGTCTACGACGTCTCGCATCAGTCCTATCCGCACAAGATGCTGACGGGGCGCGTCGAGGCGTACATCGTGGAGTCGCAGTACGACGAGGTATCGGGCTATACGAATCCCGAGGAGAGCCCGCACGATTTCTTCAACGTCGGGCACACGTCGACCTCCATCAGCCTCGCAACCGGTCTTGCAAAGGCGCGCGATCTGGCGGGGCGAAAGGAAAACATCATCGCCTTCATCGGGGACGGCTCAATGTCGGGCGGCGAAGCGCTCGAGGGACTGAATACGGCGGGCGCGATGAACTCGAACCTCATCGTCGTATTCAACGACAACGATCAGTCCATTGCAGAGAACCACGGCGGGATGTACCGCGCGTTCAAGGAGCTGCGCGAGACAAACGGTACTTCGCCGAACAATCTCTTCCGCGCGATGGGGCTGGACTACCGCTATGTCGCGGACGGCAACGACACGGAGGCACTCATCGCGGCGTTCTCCGAGGTGAAGGATACGGAAAAACCCGTCGTCGTCCACATCGCAACGCAGAAGGGCAAGGGCTACAAGTTCGCGGAGGAGAACCGCGAGGCGTGGCACTACTGCGGGCCGTTCGACATTGCGACGGGCAAGGCAAAGCATACGGGGAGCGATCCCTATGCCAAGGCAAGCGTGGAGTTCGTACTCAAGATGGCGAAGGAGAATCCGAATTTCGTCTATCTGACGGCGGGCACGATGGGCGGCATCGGGCTTTCCCCATCAAAGCGCGCAGAACTCGGCAGTCAATACGTCGATGTGGGCATTGCAGAGGAGCAGGCGGTCGCGATGGCGTCGGGACTTGCAAAGGGCGGGGCGCGCCCGATCTTCGGCACCTACAGTACGTTCTTCCAGCGCGTTTATGACCAGGTGGCGCAGGATGTCGCGGTGAATAATAATCCGGCGGTGTTCCTCCTCATCGGCGCGTCGATGTACTACATGAACGACGTGACACATCTCGGATTCTTTGACATCGCGATCTTTGCGAACATCCCGAACCTCGTGTTCCTCGCGCCCGCGAGTCTCGCAGAGTACAAGGCGGTGCTCGCGTGGTCGGTCGCGCAGACTGCCCATCCCGTGATGATCCGTATGCCCGTCGGCGGCTACGAGGAAAGCCCTTACGACGTACGCACGGACTACAGTGACCTCAATAAATACGAGGTCGTTACGGAGGGCGCGGACGTCGCCCTCATCGGCGCAGGAAATTTCGCGGCGCTTGCAAGCGAGGCGGCAGCTGAGCTCGCAAAGGAGGGCATCCGGGCGACGGTCGTGAATCCGATCTTCCTCTCGGGGCTTGATACCGCGCTCCTCGATGCGCTCAAAGAGAAGCACCGCCTGATCCTCACGCTCGAGGACGGCATCCTGGAGGGCGGCTTCGGGCAAAAGATCGCCTCGTACTACGGCACGGATGCGGGCATCCGCGTGCGGAACTACGGTCTCTCCAAGGAGTTCCACGACCGCTATAACGCCACGGAACTCGCGCGCGAACACCACCTCACCGCCGAGCAGATCGCGGCGGATACGCTGATTTTGCTGAAAAAATAAGGCTCTGTTTATAAACAAAACTGCTGCACCTTTCCGCAGAGAGGTGCAGCAGTTTTTATATGCACTCAAAAAATTCTTGAGACGCCTTCTTGAAAAAATGCTATAATACAGAAGATTTATGAACAAATGCAAACAAAGGAGAGTCTTTCGCATTGTATTTAGAACGCATCACTTCCCCGGAGGACATCAAGAGCTATACCCCCGCCGCACGCGCCGCCCTCGCAGAGGAAATGCGGGCCGCCCTCATCCGCCGCACGAGCATCTGCGGCGGACATATTGCACCGAACCTCGGCATCATCGAGGCAACGATCGCACTCCACACGGTTTTTGACTCGCCGCAGGACAAAATCATCTTTGACGTGTCGCATCAGTGCTACCCGCACAAGATGCTCACAGGGCGCGCGGGTGCGTATATCAACGAGGCGGCGTACGGCGACGTCTCGGGCTTTACGAATACGGACGAGAGCGCGCACGACATCTTCAACATTGGACATACATCGACCGCCGTCAGTCTTGCGACGGGTCTTGCAAAGGCGCGCGATCTCGCGGGGTGCACGGAAAATATCATTGCCGTCGTCGGCGACGGCTCGATGTCGGGCGGCGAAGCGCTCGAGGGGCTGAACGTCGCGGGCGAGCTGCGCTCGAACCTCATCATCGTGTTCAACGACAATGAGTGGTCGATCTCGGAGAACCACGGCGGCATGTACGAGAAGTTCCGCGCCTTGCGCGAGACGGGCGGCGCCGCCCCCGACAATCTCTTTCGCGCGATGAACCTCGACTACCGCTTCGTCGCGGACGGCAACGACACGGAAGAACTAATCCGCGTCTTTTCCGAGGTCAAGGATACGCAAAATCCCGTCGTCGTCCACATCGTCACGCAAAAAGGCAAGGGGCTCTCCTTTGCCGAGGACGATCCCGAGGGCTGGCACCGGCACAAGCCCTTTCACCTCGATACGGGCGCGGCAAAATCGCCCGAGATGCCCGGCGTCTACGATGCCGCGACCGTGGATTTCGTCCTGAGGACGGCACGGGAAAATCCGAACTTCGTCTATCTCTCGGCGGGCATCGTCGGCGGCATCGGTCTCACCCCCGCCGACCGCGCGGCGCTCGGCGCGCAGTACGTTGACGTCGGCATCGCGGAGGAGCACGCCGTCGCAATGGCGTCGGGACTCGCACGCGGCGGAGCGCGCCCGATCTTCGGCACGTACAGCACGTTCTTTCAGCGCGTCTATGACCAGATGGCACAGGATGTCTGCATCAACCGCAGCCCCGCAGTCTTCCTCGCGACGGGGACATCGCTCTGCCGCAGCACGGACGTGACGCATCTCGGGTTCTACGATATCTCGATTTTCTCCAACATCCCGAACCTCGTCTATCTCGCCCCTGCGAGCATCGAAGAGCACCTCTCCGTCCTCGCGTGGGCGGTGCGCCAGACCGAGCATCCCGTCATGATCCGTATGCCTTTTTCGGGCTATGCGGAGAGTCCCTATCCCGTGCGCGCGGACTACTCGGAGCTCAATCGATACGAGGTCGTCACGCAGGGCGCGGATGTCGCCATCATCGGCGTCGGCAACTTCGCCGCGATGGCGAGCGACGCGGCGGCGCTCCTCGCACACGAGGGCATCCGCGCGACGGTCGTCAATCCCATCTTCCTCTCGGGACTCGATACCGCGCTCCTCGATTCTCTGAAAGAAAAGCACAGTCTCATCCTCACACTCGAGGACGGCATTCTCGCGGGCGGCTTTGGACAAAAGATCGCCGCCTATTACGGCAATACCTCCGCCGTTCGCGTCCAAAACTACGGACTGCCGAAGAAATTCTTCAACCGCTACAATCCCGCAGAGCTCGCGCGGAAATATCACCTCACCGCCGAGCAGATCGCGGCGGATGTGCTAAAGGAACGGCGACGCCTATGAAATCGGCTTCGCGCTGCAATAAGCATGAAAAAAGAGCCGACAGCGGCTCTTTTTTCATGCGGCAACGCCGCTTACGGTTCATAGGGAATGCCCTTTTCCTTCATCAGCTCGATGAATTTTTCCTGTTCCTCACCGGAACTGAAAGCGCGCAACGGAATGATGAGCACCGCCGTGGGTCCCGACGTCAGATAAAACGCCGTCGCCGACCGCTGCAGCACAATGAACTGCTTATAGCGTGCCGTCATATCGTAATACAACGCACGTTCCGTGAGGTGCTGATCGCCGCACTCAATGATCCGTGCCCCGACACTGTTGTTGCGTCCCGCGGTGAGGTACATCGTCCGCGCATTGCGGCGCAGCGAAGCATCGGTGATCTTCACTATCACCCAATAGATCACAAGCGCAAGCAGGAGGATCAAGCCGGCTAGAATCGCCCCTTGTATAACGTTCATGATATGCACCCGCGACAGCGCAGCCAGCACGGCGGCCAGCACGCAAACCGCAGTCACGAACCGCAGGCGCCTCCGCTGCTTTTTGAAAAAGGGCGCCCTGCGCGCATAGAAAAGCGTGTAGTCGATATAGTCCTGCGGCGTCAGATCAAATGTGAATTTCATCAATACACCTCCTGTGTGCGTTCCAAGCCGGATACCTGTTCCCGTTTATTTCATAATATCGTTCGTTTCCATCTCAAGCAAGACCGGTTCCCTTAGAATGACGGTCACGACAAAAGTACAAAAAAAGAGCCGCCGCACCGACGCAGCAGATGCGTTTCGGTGCGGCAGCTCCTTTTTCTCTATGATATGAATGTCCCTCAATGCAATATTCCACTACGCCGAGATGCCCACATAGCGCTCGCTGCCGAGCACCTGCATCATGTAGTCGTAGGGCGTGATCCGCTCCTCGACCACCATCCCGAACACGCTCGGACTGCCCCCGGAGACGAGCATGACGCCCTGCTCGTTCTGCGACACGGGCTGGTGCCCGTGCCTGCTCGCCACATTCCAGAAAACAAGCTCCGGCAGCGTGTAGCCGTGCGATGCGAAGAGCTCCTTTGCATACGCAAAATTCGTCATGTCGGCATTCTGCGTACAGACGTTGAACTCCATATCGGAGATGATATAGAGCCGCGCAGGCAGCTCCTCCTGCGGGAGGTCGTTCTTGACGGCCGTCTCTAAAATCAGCTCGAACACCGCCTGAATATTCGTATCTGCCGCCTCGTTAAAGCTCGCGCAGTACGCCGCCTTTTCATCAATGCGCGCGCCCTTCACCTCGACGAGACGCGGATGCTGCGAAAACGTAATGAAGTGATTCTTGAACCGGCCTTCGTTCCGCTCGGCAAAGTAGACCGCAAGCGACACAGCGACGGCAATCGGCTGGGGATTTGCGCCCCACTGATACATCGAGCCGGAACCGTCCATCACAACGAGAGCATTCTCTCCGTGCGTATAATCGGGGAGCGCGCGCCACGCCGCATCCATGGAGCGGCGCTCCTCCTCGGAGGCCGGCTCCTTGCCCTGCAATATCCCATAGATGACAGTAAAGTCCATCAGCGGACGAATGATGTCATACGGATAGAGCGTTCCCACATGCATGGACGCCTCGCCGCGCTCTACACGCGTGATAAAATCCGTATAGCGCTCCTTATCGTTGCGCAGGAATGCCCGGCGATAGAGGAACAGCGCGCGGGACGGCTGCTTTTCATAATCAAAAGTATAGTCCTTCGTCCGCAGGTGATCCTCAATGATCGCGATGCGGCGGCGCAGTTGTACGAGCGTCTTTCGGTACTGCGCCTCGGTCTGCCCGAGCAGGCGCGCGAGCCTCCGCCCGCGCATGACGGCCGCACGGCTCGACGTATTGATCGAGGGCAGCCATTTCGCGAGCAAAGAAACAGACTCCCCTGCTGATAGCGCGCGAAGATCCGCCCTCAGCTGCGCGGCAATCACCCGCGCGGCGCAGGGTGCGCACGGCGTATCGACCAGCGCTGCGACGTCGTCCCAGCGCCCGTATTCGGCGACCAGGGGGAGAAGTTTCTCCACGATCTCGGGCGCATGCACCGCAAGATATGCCAGAATCACGCGAAACACGCGCCGCTCGCCAAGACCGCCGCGAATATCGCGCGCATAGAAGAGAATCCGCAGCGCCGTCGTCCGATCCTCGGCGAAGGCGCGGATAAACCGCCGCCGAATCTCCTCCTCGTCCGCAGCACGCAGCGCCCCGATCGAAGCAAACAGGTCGAGGCAGTCGGAACCCGTGCTTGCAAGCGTTGCCGCATCGTTTTCCGTGCGCGCGAACGTCTCGTTATTTTCTTTTTTCAATAGTTCCAACATGGCTCCGTCCTCCTCACCTGCATATCGTCAACAAGATGCCATGCTTTGCAGGCACGGGATCAATGATCCCGCGGTATGGATTCGAACCATACTTCGCTCCAACCGGTCGTTGCTGTAGGCATCTTTCATAAAAACTAGGCGCATTGCACGCGCGGTCCGGAGACCGCAAGCTATCGGGAAACCCCAATCATTTTCTGCATTAATTGCTGTTTGCGCCTACGAATTAGATTAGAATATCATATTTTGTAAGTGAACACAACACTATTTTATAAAATTAATTTTTTCGTAACAAAAAAAAGAACCGCTGCACCTGCACATAATGTGCAGGCCGCGGGTTCTCTCATATGCGACAAGATGCCGACCCGCAGATCTCGCCTGCGGTGCACGGGTATCACGCCGTGCTAGTGTGCTAAGCACAAGTTGAGATGTGTTCTCGCTGCTGTGGGCATCTTTCCTGTAATACGGCACGAAGCTCCGCCGAAACGAGCGGGGTTCGCGCCTTTATGTGATCAGCATATCACGTTTCCATAGATAAGACAAGTGGTACGCATCGAAATACGCCAATATTCCTGCAAGACTTTCAAAAGCCGTCGAATGCGGCAATAAATTCGCGCGTGAACTCCTCGCGCGGCGCGCTCAGCACTTCGTCGGCGCGCCCCTGTTCGACCATGCGCCCGCGGCACATGATGCCCACGTCGTCGGCGAGGAAGCGCACGAGATCGAGGTCGTGCGAGATAAAGAGATAGGTCAGACGCTCTTTTCTTTGCAGGTCTTTCAGGAGATGCATGATCTGCACCTGTACGGTCGGGTCGAGCATCGCGGTCGGCTCGTCGAGCACGATGAAGGACGGCTGCATGGTCAGTACGCGCGCAATGGAGAGCCGCTGGAGCTGTCCGCCGCTCAGCTCCGCAGGATACCGATCCAAGAGGTCGGCGCCGAGACCGACTTTTTCAAGGCACGCCAAGATCCGCGCCCAATCCGGCGCGCCCATCGCCGCCGCATGAATGCGGTACGGCTCTTCGAGCAGGCGGCGGATGGGGAAATTTTCATAGAGCGACGCCTGCGGGTTTTGAAAGATCATCTGATTGTGCCGGCGAAACTCCCGCTCCGCCGCGCGCGTCCTCAGCCGGTCGGCAAGCGGCGTGTCCCCGTAATACACCGCGCCGCTCGTGGCGGGGACAAGCCCCAGCACGATGCGCCCGAGCGTCGATTTCCCCGCGCCGCTGAGGCCGCAGAGCGCATAGGTCGTTCCCTCCGCAACGGAAAAAGACACGTCCTCAAGCGCGGTCACCGCCCCGCCGCCCATAAAGCCGCTGCGAAAGACCTTGCCGACGTGTTCACAGCGCATCATGCCGCTCCCCCCTCTCGTGCGAACGCCTCCGCCGCCGCCGCGAGCGTCCGCGTATAATCCGCCTGCGGCTGCGTAAAGAGAAGTTCCGTCGCGCCCTGCTCGACGAGCCGCCCGTCCCGCAGCACAACGGTGCGCCTGCTGATCCGCCGCACGAACCGCAGGTCGTGGCTGATGATGATAAAGCCGCAGTTCTGCGTCTCGGCAAGCCGGCGGAACAGTGCAAAGACCTGTTTGCGCAGTCCGGGGTCAAGCCCCTTCGTCGGCTCGTCCGCGATGATCCACTGCGGGCGCATGAGCGAGGCGATCGCGCAGAGGACGCGCTGCCGCATCCCGCCGCTGAGACTGAACGCATAGGCGTCAAAGATCCGCGCCGCGTCGTCGAATCCATAGCGTTCCAGCTCGGCAATCGCGCGCCGCCGCGCCGCACCGGGCGCCGTTCCCTCATGGTATTCGAGCGCCTCGGTGAGCTGCTCTCCGATGGTCAGCGCGGGGTTGAGCGCGAGCGCGGGATCCTGCGGCATGAAGAAGATGTGCCGCCCGCGGTACGCGCGCAGTTCCGCTTCCCCGAGCTGCGCTAGATTTTGCCCGTCGTAAAGAATGCGCCCCGTGACGGCGGCGCGGCTGAGCAGCCCGACGATCGCCTTGCCGAGCACGGATTTCCCGCTGCCCGATTCGCCGATCACGGCGGTGATCTCACGTGCGGGGAACGTGCAGTCGACAGGATGGAGGACGAGCCCCTGTTCATAGGGGAAACTCACGCTCAGCTCTTGCAGTACGATGTCTTCACTGTTCATTTCCTGCATGACCGTCCCCCCCTACATCTCGCGCCGCGTACGCCCGGCAAAGCGCCGCTGCAAGCTCTCGCCGAGGATGTTGACCGCAACGCACAGGATAAATATGCACGCGCCCGGCGCATAGAGAAGCAGCGGATACGTGCGGAAATAGGTCTGCCCCTCGCTGACCATGAGCCCCCAGTCCGACGTCGGCGGCTGGAGCCCGATGCCGATGTAGCTGAGCCCCGAGACGGAGAGGATGACCATGCCGATGCGGATGGTAAAGAGCACGATGACGACGGGCAGGAGACTCCTGAGGACATAGCGGCTGACGATGAATCCCGCGCCCGCCCCGAGCGCGCGCAGCCCCTCGACGAACGGCTCGCCCTTGATGCGGATCACCTCGCCGCGCACGACGCGCGAGAATCCCGTCCACGAGGTCACGACGACCGCAATGAGCATGCTCGTGACGCCCGGCTCGAGAAGCCCCGCCAGCGCGATCATCAGACTAAAGCTCGGGATGCCCTGAAAGACGTTCACCACCGTTTGAATCAGCGCGTCCACACGCCCCCCGACGTAGCCGCTGACGGTTCCGACGACAAGGCCGACCGTCATCGTGCAGAACGCGGCGGCTGCGGCAAACCCAATCGAGACGCGCGCGCCCGAGATGAGACGGCTGAGCACATCGCGCCCGAGCGGATCGGTGCCGAGCAGATAGCGCGCGCTCGGATATTCGAGCACATGCCCCATATCGACGAAGTTCGGATCGTACGGCATGAGGAGCGGCGCGGCGGCTGCGACGAAGATAAAGGCGGCGCAGACGGCGAGCGCGCCGCGCTCGAGCCGGTTCATCTCAGTCATTTTGCCCATCCCCCAGCCGCAGATTCGGTTTTAACATCACATAGAACACATCGACGCACATGTTCACGACAATCATCATGCAGCCGACCATCAGCACATAGCCTTGGATCATCGGATAGTCGCGCGCCTGCACCGCCGTCAGCGCGAGCGTGCCGAGCCCGGGCAGGGCAAAGATCAGCTCGATGATCGCCGCGCCGCCGAGCAGAGCGCCCGCGTAGTTGCCGAGCATCGTCGCGGTTGCAATGAACGCGTTGCGCAGGGCGTGGCGGTAGACGATGTAAAAGAGCGGGAGCCCCTTTGCCCGCGCCGTCAGGATGTAGTTCTCCGCGAACACCTCTGTCAGCGCGTCCCGCTGGAGCCGCATCACCGCGCCGATCGTCCCCGCGCCGAGGACGAGCCCCGGCAGCAGCAGATGGCGCACCGTCCCGTAGCCGCTCGTGGGGAAGATGCGCAGGTTCTCGCAGAGGATCTGCATGAGGACGATCGCGAGCCAGAAACTCGGCAGAGACGTCAGCGCGATGGAGAGCAGCGTCAGCCAGCGCTCCGCCGCCCCGTGCCGATACACCGCCATGACGGCGCCGAGCGGCACGCTGAGGAGGATCACCCAAAGGAGCGCCATGCCCGCGAGCGAGAGCGTCACGGGGAGTGCCTGCAGGAGTTCCTGCAGCACGTTTTTCCCCGTGATAAAGGAGACGCCCCAGTCCCCGCGGAGCACCCCGCCGAGCCACGCGGCGTACTGCACGGCATAGGGGCGGTCGAGCCCGAGTTCCACCCGCTTCGCCGCGATCTCCTCCGGCGTCGGGGCGGTCACGCCGTCCATCGTCATGATCACCGCCGCCGGATCGGAGGGCGAGATAAAGCCGAGCGCAAAGGCCAGCGCCGTCATGCCGACGAGGGTCGGCAGGAGGAGCAGCAGGCGCTGCCGGAAATATGTTTTCATCGCTTCACCGCCTCTCCACCTGATCCAGCGTAATGCCGTACGTCGTCGCGTTGTAGCCCGTCAGCTCCGCGGCATTGTAAACCACGACGTTATTGTCGCTGCCGAAGGGGATGAGCGGCGGCGCCTCAACCGCCATATCCTGCAGTTCGTCATAGTATGCGCGGCGCCGGTCCATGTCGATCACCTCCGGCAATTCCTTAAAGACCGCGTCCGCCGCGGGGTTCTCATAGCCCACGTGGTACAGCTTATTATTGCTCCCCCACGTCGCCATATAGCTCTCCATCAGCGTCTCCGGCGCGTAGTTCGCAAGCCCGTGCGTCCCGATCGAAAAGTCGTAGTTGCCGGCGGACATGTATTTCGAATGCGTCGCGCTGTCGAGGATCAGAATGCGCGCTTCGATGTGCAGCTTCCGCAGCGCCGCCTGAAGATACTCGACCACTTCCTTGTAGGAGTAGCGGCTCAGCCCGTACTGCGGGATGAGGAACGTCGCCCGATAGGTCTCTCCTCCCATCACTTCATCCGCAAGGCGGACGGCCTCCGCCTCGTCGTGTACGAGCGGAATTTCTTTATAGAACGGATTGCAGCGGTTCAGCAGATTCATCGTCGGCTCCGACTGCCCGTTGAAATAGTACCGCACAATCGCTTCGCGGTCGATGAGGAGGCTGATCGCACGCATCATCCGCACATCCGAAAACGGGAAGCGGCTCTGGTTCACCGTCACATACTGATTGATCGTATTGCGGTTCGCCGACGCGGCAAAGCGCGGGTCCCGCAGCAGGGCTAGCGTGAGGGACGGCGTGAGCGAGCCGAGATCGAGGACGCCCTCCACCTCGCCCGCCCGCAGCGCCGAGAAGCGCGTAGCGGCGTTCGGCATGCTCACGAGCCGGATGTATTCGCTCTTTGCGGGCGTCCCGTGATAGCCGTCGAAACGCTTCAGCACGACATACTGCCCCGGTTTGCGGTCAACGATGGCAAAGGGGCCCGTCCCCACGGCATAGCCCGTGAAATCGCCCGACTCGATGTCAAAACACTTTGGACTGAACATCGGCGAGGAGAAGTTGATCATGCGGTAGACGAGCATCGGCTGCGGTTCGGAGAAACGCAGCTCCACCTCGTCGTCGGCGATCTTCTCGATCCCCGCGTAGCCCGGATAGACGCGCGCGAGGAGGAATCCGTAAAACGACGACAGGCGATAGCCCATATTCTCCCAGCGGCGGAAATTCGCCACCACCGCGTCCGCGTCGAAGGGTTCGCCGTCTTGGAAGGAAATGCCGCGGCGCAGCTTGAACCGCCATACCGTCGCGTCCTCGTTCGCCTGCCAAGACGCCGCGAGCACGCCGCGCAGATGGCCGTCGGCATCCACCCCGACGAGGGGTTCCCACACCATGCCGATACTGCTGATGTAATAGGGATCCTTCTCCCCCGGCGCGAGGTCGCGCGGCGCCGCGAGCGTGATCTCCGCGGGGTGCGCGCTCTTATCCTGCTGCACCGCCCCCGTGAGCACCGCCAGCCACAGCGCGAGGAATACCGCGAGCAGCCTGCATTTGCGCAGGTAAAACCGCAGTCGTCTCATGAAGCGCCTCCTCTCGGGCCGTCATGCGGAAAACGCCGCACACCGACAAGCGGTATGCGGCGTACACACATCATTAAATATCAAACTGCGCCGAGAACATCCATGTGCGCGGCATCGACAGCCCGAACGTCGACGAACCGCCGCGCCCCATCCAATAGCTCTTGTTGAGCGCGTTGTAGCACATGAGGCTCAGCTTCGTCGGCACCGTGTTGATGCGCGTCTTATACGTCATCCTGAGATCCACCGTCGCGTACGCGGGGATCTCGATCTTGCCCTTGCCATAGACATTCTCGATATACGCCTTATCACTCCAGACAAGACGCCCCGTAAAGCTGCACGCATCCGTCGGCTCATAGGTAAGACCGACGACGCCCGAGTACTTTGCGACGCCTGCGACGAACGCGCCGTCCTTCGCGCCGCCCGCCGTATGTGCGCGCTCGGCATCGAGATAGAGAAGCCCGCCCGTCACCGTCCACTTCGCGTGGGGCTTGCCGTTCACCGTGTACTCGATCCCGCGGTAACGGTTCTTTCCATCCGCCGCGCGGCGGTACTTGCCCCCGCCGACCGCAGCGTCGATCATATTCGGCTCGTCGATCTCGAAGAAACTCAGCGTCGAGAGAACGCCGCCCGCCATGTGCTTGACGCCGATCTCGTTCTGCTTGCTCCGCACCGGCTCAAGCGTCTCGTTCCGGTTCACATATTTGGATTCATCCGCGACAAGCGCACCGCGCGAGAAACTCTCCGTATGCCCGTAGTAGATCGACGTGCGATCCGTCGGTCGGTAGGTCAGCCCCCACGTCGGCAGGATATTCGTATTCTCGATCGTTTGATCCTTGGCGATATTTTTGAAATGCTCGTGCTTCTGCGATGCCGCGAGCAGGATATTCCACTTGCCGACGCGCATGGCGTCCGCGAGCGTCACGCCGACGTTCAGCTCCTCCCACTGCGGCGCATAGGGGAGGTACCCCGGCAGCGGATAGAAGTTCGATCCGAACCGGATGCCCTCGTAAATACTGCCGCCGTACTGCCCGTCCTTGCCATAGTTATTCTTGTTCCAATACTTTGCCCACGAACGATCCACCGAGAGGGCAAAATCGTGATGCACCGCGCCCGTCACCGCAGTTCCCTTAATGCCCGCCTGCAAGTAGACATTGCGCGCCGCCTCATGCTGTGCGTTGGAGCGGTTGCGGGTTTTCGTCAGCGTACTGCTTCCGTTGGTGAAATTTCCGTTTTCATCAAAGATCAGACTTGCGTTCGAGTTGTACTTCTCCCCGTCGCGACGCGAGAATCCGAGGTTAAAGAACGCCGTATAGCGCGCGTCGATCTTTTGCTCGTGATTCAGCGTGAGGATATGCCCCCACATGCGCTTCGTCGTCTCCTTGAAGTCGTACGGCGTCGCCGCATCCGGCACCGTCGGCAGCTTTGCCGTGTCGCCCGTGTAGGTGAACCAGCGCTGTGCGCCGTCCACGCGCTGATCGAAGAAACCCGCAAAGAGATTCGTCGAGCTCCAATCATCACGGTGATCGAGGTTGAAGAAGATATTGCTGTTGTGCATCTCGCCGTCCTTCAGCGACATCTTCCCGTGCAATAGTTCACCGTTCACGCGCAGTCCCCACGCCTCGTTCCTGCCGAAGCGCCGCCCGACGTCGATGTACTCGCCGAACGTCCCGCGCCCGCTGACGACCTGCGTATAGCGCGTGACGGGCACGTCGCCCGCGCGCTTCGTCACGATATTGATCGTGCCGGGCGCTGGCGTCGCGCCGCCGTTCGTGCCGTTGTTGGACATACTGACGCCGTTCACGGCTGCGTTCGGTCCCGATGTGATGTCCATGCGCGCGATTACATGCGACGGCGGCACCGTGAACTGCGAGTAAAGGCTCGGCACGCCGTTCAGCATCATGTGATTGCCGTTCATATTGATGCCGCGCATCGAAAAATCGCTGTACATCGGCGAGCTCGTGCTCGAGCGGATGGACGGGTTGTTGAGCAGCACGTTCGCGAGCGGCTGGCTCGGGTCGTTGTACGTCTCGAGCATCTTCTCCGTCATGCTCATCTCCGAATACGGTACCGCAAAGATGCTCTGGACGCCGAGCACGCCGAGTTTCGTCTGCTCCTGCACCATGCCGCCGGGAACGCTTTCTCTCTGCCCCTCGACATCCACAGGATCAAGCTCATAGGTATCGACCGCGCCCATTTCATGTCCGTCCGCCTTCTCTGCGGCGGATGCCGGATGTCCCCACGGACATGCACAGACCGTGAGCGCCGCAAGCACGAGCGCCGTCAGCTTCTTTTGATTCGTCATTTTCTCTGTTCCCCTCCTTTAGATGTCCATCGCCATCGTCAGCGCGAACGTGCGCGGCGTGGAGAGGTAGAGACTCTGATCGGAACGAGACGCCATCCAGTACTCCTTGTTCAGAACGTTGTAGACGGTGAGTCCGAATGTCGTCGGCACGGAGCCGAGATTCGTCTTGTAGTTCATGCCAACATCAAAGACGGCGTTCGACGGCACTTTGAATTTCTGATTGTACGTCCACGCAGCCCCGGCATAGGTCATGCGGGCAAAGGCGCTGAATTTATCATCCGCCGTATAGCGCGCCATGAGCGTCCCGTTCCAGCGCGGCTGTCCGTCGGGCGTGCGCCCGTCCTTTGCGCCCTTTGCCGTACGCTCATAGGTCGCCTGCATATAGGCAAGCCCCGCCGCAAGCGACCACTTCGGCGCAATCTTGCCGCCGATGCCGAGCTCGATGCCGCGGTGACGCTCCTCGCCGTCCTGCAGAAGATAATCCTTCGCCGCACCGCGATCAACCGCGATGTTGCTTGCCTGCTTAATGTCAAAAAATGCCAGGGAGTAAAGCATGTCCTTATTGGCATACTTAACGCCAAGCTCGTTCTGCTTTGTCTTGAAGGGCGGGAGAATCGCACCTGCATTCTGATAGGAAGCGCTGACCACCGTCCCCACGTCGAAATACTCCGCATGGCTCGCATAGACGGTGACGCCTTCCGTCGGGCGATAGGAGAGCGTGTAGGTCGGCGTCGTCGCACCGGAATCTACGCTCGACGATACGCGCCCCGTGTTCAGATTATAGGCTTTCACATTCGCAGAGTGGTGATGGACGCCGAGAATCATATTCCATTTATGGAGCGTAATCGAATCGACGAGCGAAATGCCCTTGATGCTCGTCTTGTTGTTCATAGCGATGTCATAATCTGTACGCGGCATCCCCGATTGGTTGAATACGCCCGTATAGATATTCCCTGTGCCGAGGTTCAATACGGGGCTGGACTTCGCTGCCTCGCGCGCACGCCATGCGCGGTCAGCGGCAAGAGTGACCTCATGCTCCGCCGATCCCGTCTCAAATTTGCCGCTGATGCCCATCTGAATGTAGTTTGCACGCTGCGGCGTTGTCGTGCGCTGATAATCGAGGTCAAAATCGCCCGCATCATTTTTGAGCGTCAGAGCGCTGTATCGGTACATGACGTTCTTATTGAGTTTATTCTTCAGCATTCCCGCGTTCAGGAACCATTTCCAATCCTGCGAGAACTTCTGCTCGTGATTGAGGATCATCATCCAGCCGTAGGACTCCTTGTCCATGCCTTCGAACGAGTAGTTCCGTGACGCCTTCGGCACTGCCGGCAGTTTGGTCACGCCCGCGCCGATCTTGAACCAACGCTGTCCGCCGACGATCTGGTTCTGCCGATAGCCCGTGAAGAAATTCGTCTTGCTTTTCGCGTCCTCATGGTCGATGTTGATAAAGATGCCCGCGGACTTGACCTTTTGCCCGTCCACGGCGGTCTCGCCGTGCACTTTCTCCGCATTGAGGCGGACGCCCCATTCCTTGTTTTTGCCGAAGCGGTGCCCGAGGTCAAAATACACGCCGTTCATGCTCTGCCCCGAGTGCGTGAGGGTCATCCGCCTCAGATCCTCGGCGCCTGCGCGCTTCGTTGTGAAGTTCACAATGCCGCCCGCCGCGGTCGACTCATACTGCGTACCCGTCCCAGCAAGGCCGCTGTTCGGTCCCGAGATGACGTCCGCGCGCTCAATAACGAACATCGGCGCGTTGAACTGTGTGAACATGCCCGGCACATTGTTGACGTAGGTACTCGTCCCGTTCGCGCGGAACCCGCGGTGCTGGAAGTCGTTGTGCAGGATGCTGCCCGTCGGGCGGATCGACGGCGAGATCGAGAGCACACTATCGAGCGGCTGCGAGGGATCGCCGAACGACTGAATCGTCTCCTTCGTGATATTCGTCGTCGTGAACGGGGTCTCCAGCGCGGTCTTCTCGCCGAGGAAACCGACCGTCCCCTCTGCTGCCGTAAAGTTCTCCGTGCTCTTCTCATCGCGCTGCCCTTCGACATCAAGGGGATCGAGCTCATAGGTATCGACGGCGTCTGTCCCCCCCCCGCGGACATTTTCCTTTTCTGCGGCGGATGCGCCGTTCATCCATACCGTGCTCGTCCCGAGCGCCGCGATGGCGACGGCAAGCGCCAACTGTTTTTTCGTCATGATGCAGTTTTCCTCCCCAAAATTCCCGGACACCCCCGCGCCCGCTATACACGTAACATTCACACTGAATTTACCTATGAAGGTTAATCCAAGATAAATACCTATTGGAGTATAGCGAACGACTCCCCTGTTGTCAATCCGATTCGTGAAGTTTATCACAAACAACTTAATATTTCGTTGCTTACTTTTTATAAATAATATAGGCTCATAGAGATTATACGAAAATTTCATGTGTTTTCTGAAAAAAGATAGTAGGATTTTTCCCAAAAACAGAGAATAATAAATTGAGTAGATACAGCGGGCGGTACACCGTACCGAATACGCAGCATACAGATTCGTAAGATGAGAACCGAAGACGCAGCAATGTTGCCGAACAAGCCTATATGCCGGACGCACAAACACGCGCCCGTGCAGTCTCATCACGCCCCGATGCCCCGCATCGGCGTCCGAAAGGAGAATCTGCTATGGAAACAGACAACTTGCTCAATCACCTCAAAGGATTCGACGCGGAGATTTTTGAACTTTTGCAGGAGGAGATCAAGCAGCAGCGCTACACGCTGTCCCTCGTCCCCACCGTCAACGCGATGTCGCCGCTCGCGGCATACCTCGAGGGGAGCCTCCTCACGAACAGCACGATCGAGCGCTGCGGCGGACGCGTGAGCGCGATTGAAGAGCTGGTATGCAAGCGTGTCCGCGATCTTTTTGGCAGCGAACACGCCATCGTCCGTTTCGGCAGCATCGCCGCCGCTTCGCGCGTCGTTTTCCTCGGTCTCCTGCAGCAGGGCGACCGCGTTCTCTCGTTCAACCGGCGCAAAGAGGAGCACTGCGCGGGACTGGATTACACCTTTGAAAATTTCGGCATTGATCCCGAGACACAAAAAGTCGACTGGGACGCCGTGCTGGAGGTCGCGCAGCGCGTAAAGCCGCGTCTCATCATCTTCTCCCCGGTCAGCTATCCGCGCATCCCGAACTATGCGAAACTCGCCGAGATCGCCCATGCGGTGGGCGCGTACCTCTGGGTGGACATCGGGCAGAACGTCGGGCTCATCGCCGCGGGACTGCTGCCGTCCCCCGTCGCGCACGCCGACGTTGTGACCTTCCCCACGAACGATTCGCTGCACGGTCCTGATGGCGCGGTTGTCCTCTGCAAAGAGCAGCTCGCGGGGAAACTCGACGCCGCCGTTGAAAACACGGGGCATGTCGCCCTCCATATGAACCACCTCGCGGCGCTCGGCATCGCCCTGCACGAGGCGGCGAGCGAGACGTTCCGCGCGTACGGGCGGCAGGTCATCGCAAACGCCAAGGCGCTCGCCGTTTCCCTCGAGCAAAGCGGCGTCAAGCTCCTCTGCGGCGGGACGGATACACATCTCGTCCTCGCCGTTCCCGCAGACGGAATCGGTCTCGTCGATGCGGCACATAAACTCGCACATGTCGGTCTGCGCGTTAAAACGGACAACGTGCCGACCATGCAGGAGGGCGTGACGCTCCCCGCACTGCGCCTTTCGAGCCTCAATCCGACGACGCGTGCACTCAAAGAGGAGGACATGACCACCGTCGGCAAGCTGCTCGCAAAGATCCTGACCGGCGACGCCTCGGCGGATATTCCGGAGAACGTGCGGCAGGAAGTCGCCGCCCTCATCGTCATCAAACCCATCTTCTCGCGCGAATGGTATGTTGACACCGAAGGAGACGACGAGAGCGCCTTCTACGACGAATCCAGCGCCGGCGCCGTCCACGAGCACGTTGCACGCGCCCGCATGAATACCATCAAGAAACTGTTCCGCTGGAAATAAGCGGCGGTATTGGAAGGGAATCAAACGGAAGTAAAAAGGAGAACCTGCGCGGGTTCTCCTTTTTTGTCGTCCACATTATATTAAATCGTTTGCAGTTGTTTTCATTCGATGATATAATGGCATCAAAGGAGGACTGCAGCATGGCAAACGCACTCGTACAATTTCGCGCCGATGAACACGAAAAAATGCAGGCTATCGACATATGCGCCCGCCTCGGAATGGATCTGCCCTCCTACCTGCGCATGTGCATGTCGCGTCTCGTAAGCGAGCGCGGCATCCCGTTTCGTATGCATTTAGACGATTCGCCCACAGGAAAGGGGCTTCGCGCACTTCACGCAGCAAATCGCATCGCCGCACAGCATGGTACCGCCGACATGTCGCTTGATGAGATCAATGCGGAAATCTCGGCAGCTAGAATGTGATATTTTCATGCAATACCACGCTGTCATCGACACCAACATCCTTGTCTCCGCCGTTCTCAAAGGGGATTCCGTCCCCGGACTTATCATCGAGCACACCTTCTGCGGAACGATAACGCCGGTACTGAACGACTGCATCTTACAAGAATATCACGATGTTCTGCGCCGTCCAAAATTCCGCCTAACCGACGCCATCATCAACGACATCCTGAATGCGATATGCGACCGCGCGCTGTGGATAGACGCCCCCGCAATCGATATCATCCTTCCCGATCCAAAAGATCGCGTTTTTTATGAAGTCCTCACCGAAGCACGAAAGAGTCGCGACACCTATCTCATCACAGCCAATATGAAGCATTTCCCCACACTGCCATATATCGTTACACCGCGCGAAATGCTCACACTGATCGAATCGTAAATCAAAATATACATCCAACCGCCCCGACGGACATACCGTCAGGGCGGTTTTCGTATGCGTATAAAGGACTCAGAACGCGCAGTTCACGCCGACGAGGAAGCTGCGTCCCGTCGTGTAGTAGACGCCGCTGTTCGTAAAGTCGCGGCGGTTGAAGAGATTGTCCACATCGAACGTGCCTGTGACGTTCGGCGTGAACCGATAGGCGACATGGAGGTTGGAGGCAAGGAGATTGCCCGGGATGTGTGTGAAGGTCACCTGTTCGTTCCGCGTGCCGTTATAGCCGCGATCGCCCCAATAGCTGAGGTTCAGCGCCGCCGTGAGGGCGCGGTTCTCATAGTTCACGCCCGCCGTCAGCTGGTAGCGGCCGAGCGCGCGCTGCCACGCCTGCCCCTCCTTGTACTTGCGCTCGGGATTGCCGACGGTAACGCCCGCATTCCAGCCGAAGTGCGCGTCCCTTTCCTCGGCATAGGAGAGTTCGACGCCCGTATTGCGGTACGACGCGGCGTTCGTCTGATACGTGACGGCGCCGTCCTTGACGCCGACAATTTGATCGCTGACGTCGATGTGGAACAGCGCCGCGGTAAAGCGGCGTTTGCCCGCGTCGTACTTATACCCCGCCTCGTAGTTCCAGCCGGACTCCGGCTTTAGATTCGGATTCGGACGCATGACGGCGCTCGCATAGTAGAGGTTGCGGAAGTTCGGCATACGGAAGAACCTGCCGACACTCGCATAGGCGGCGCTGTCCCTGCCGAGCCGCGTCGTCACCTGCACCTGCGGCAGGAACGCCCGATAGTCCCCCGCCGTCGATTTCACCCAGTCCTGCCGCATACTGAGAATCGCCGCCGTCACGGGGCTGAGGTCGCGGTCATACGAGGCGAGCAGCGAGTATTCGTTCATCGCGTAGGGGCCGAACTTCGCATAGGGTCTGAGCGCACTTGAGCTGTCGCGCCAAATAACATATTTTTGATTCTGATCGACATACGTCTGCCGCTTGACCGAGAGCCCGACAAGCGTCGTACTCACATCGTTTTTCCAGACTTTCTTGATATCCGTGCCGAAATGCCGATGTATACTCTTCTCCCACTCCACAACGGAAGGATTAACGACGAAGTGGTCGGGATTTGAAATCGAGCGGACGTTATAGAACGCGTCTGCCGTCCACCCATTCGAGTCATGATAGTTCACACTTGCAAAATGCTCGTCGTCATCGTAGCTAAACAATTGGAGTAGATTTCCTGCCTCGTCGCGGGACTGAATGGAGTGATTTTTCCCATTATACATGTAAGAAAATCGCGTTCGCTCGTTGATCTTATATGTCAAGTGAACGTGATCCTTGCGGCTTGCGCCAAATCCATACACAAACGGGGTCGGTATCCCGTTGATCTTTGTCTTCGCCTGTACGGTTGACAAAATCCCCGTCTCGCCGTACCGTGTTTGACTGACGGCAAGCCCGACGGGGCCCAGGCCAAATGTTGCCGCATAGACGCGCTGCCCACGGTCGCCCGCCGCAATCCGCACCGTGTTCTTGTACGCGCTCTTCGTGATGACGTTGACGACGCCGCCGAACGCCTCGGAGCCGTAGAGTACGGAACCGCCGCCCTTCACGACCTCAACGCGGTCGACCGTGTCGAGCGTCAGCATGTCGAGATGGCTGACGTTGTTGAATGACGCGGGAATCCCGTCGATGAGCACGAGCGTCCCGTTTTCGATGCCGCGCAGGTTGACGCCCGCGTTTCCCGTGATCCAGCTCTGATTGTCGGGGCCCATCTGCGTAAAGTGGACGCCGTTCTTGTATTTCAGTGCAGAGATCACGTCGTGCGCGCCCGTCTTCTTCAGCTCGTCCGCCGTGTAGACGGTCGCGTCCGCGGGCGTGTCAAGCGTTGGCTTTTCATACCCCTGTGCCGTGACGTTGACATCTGCGGTCTGCACCATATTCGAAGTCTCGTCGACGGCGGGCGCCGTTTCTGCCGCCTGTACCGTTACGGGCAGCATACACGCGAGTGCACAGATGCTGAACATTCGGTTCTTTGTTTTCATCCTGATTCTTCCCCTTCTCATACATATATTCAGCGCGAGAGCCCCTCGACCACGGAGAGATGGCGGTGCACGGGCAGCGGGACGATGTCGCCGTACGCCGCGTGCGCGATGTCCTGCGCGCCGAAAATCATATCCTGCGACGCGTTGTAGATATATCCCTCGTGCGGGCGATAGATCTGCCTCTCGCGGATCGCCCGCACGGTTTGCAGTCCGGGATCATCCAGGTATTCGCGGTTGAACTTCTCGATATCGTAGCTGCCGTGGTCGTTCCAGACGGGTACGATGAGGACATCCGGATTCACCGCGACGATGTGCTCCTTCGTGAGCGCCTGTCCCGCCGTGAGCCCGATTTCCGCCGCGCCGTTCGTGACGCCCGCCATGCCGCACAGCCCGTCAAAGAGGCCGCCGCGGCTGCCGTAGGTCGGCGACATGGAGATGACGACGACGGTCTTGCGCTCGCAGGGCGGCACCTCTTTGAGCCGC
>NZ_ALJR01000045.1:0-3597 GCF_000287655.1 Selenomonas sp. FOBRC9 | reverse complement strand
TCGATTTTTTAGGCTGTTAAGAACGCCAAGCCAATATTTGCTGCTCTCATTTTCTCCAATTTCAATGGTTAAGACTTCTTTTCGCCCGGCATCGTTAATCCCTACAACGACGTAGGCCGCAAGTTTGCTTACGATGCTGTCCTGACGCACGGAAAAATGGATGGCATCAATGAAAACGATCGGGTAAACGCTGACAAGGCAGCGGTTCTGCCATTCCTCAATGTGGGGCAGAATCTTATCGGTTACGTCGGATACAAATCCTTCCGATGCCTCAAAACCGTAGATGTCATTGATCGTTTCGGAAATCTGTCTCGTAGTCATTCCCTTGGCATACATGGATATGATTTTCTGATCAATCGCAGAGATATCCTTCTGCCGCTTTTTTACCACCTGTGGTTCAAAAGAAGACTGCCGGTCTTGGGGGACTTCAATCCGAACGCTCCCATAGCTGCTGTTTAATGTCTTGGATTTGTACCCATTGCGAGCGTTCTCATTGGCGGAGCGTTGGGATTTTTCGTAGCCTAAATGGCTGTCCATTTCCACCTCCATCATTTCCTTGATGGTTCCACCCAGCAGGTCTTTTAGTGCGTCTTGGATGTCGGATGTGCTCTCAATGTCATACTCTTGAAAGAGTTGCTGAATGATCGCTCTTTTCCCATCGGTCATTTTGACTTTGTGAACTTCTTTTTGTTGTTTTGCCATAAACAAAGACCTCCCATGATTTGATTTTACCATAGAAGTCCTTATTCCTTCGAGTCAGAAGTTTTTACAGAATTTCTTTCACACACTCCTATTTTTTATGGAATGGTCATCTAAGTATGATCTTCACCATACAAAAATCCCCCTCCCGAAGGAAGGGGGATTTGTTATGCGGCATATGCCGCGCTGTGTACTGAGAATGGATTAGAAGTAGAAGTTGACGCGACCGAACAGTTTCTGCACCTTGTCGTTCTCGCTCTTCTCAATCGTCTTGCCCTTGAAGTACTTCGCGGAGAGAACGACATTCTTGAACATGGTGTACTCCGTGCCGAACTCAAGACCCTTCGTTCCCTCAAGCGCACCGTCTGTCGTCGCAGCAGCCGAAGCTCCGCCAAGATGACGGTAGGAGAGGTATGCGCCCCACGAGCCCTTATCCATTGCGTCAGCACCCTTGTACTCATAGGTGACCTGACCGGACTTCTTGTAGTTTTCAAGATCGTTGTTCTGTGCATAAGCACCCGAGATGAAGTTGTTCTTGTCGAAGCGGTAGCCGCCGTTCAGTGCCCAGATGTTCATGTCCTCGTCATGATCCTTCGTGGCAGTCTTGAACTCTTCCGCACTGGCACGATAGTATCCCGCGCCTGCCATCAGCTTCTCGTTGTTGTACTGAAGCTCGATGCCCTGATAGTTTGCCGCATGAGCCAATTCATCGGAACTTGCACGGCCGGCTTGGAGCTTCACCTGGAAGTCCTTGCCGAACGAAACTTCGCCGCCCGAGAACTCGCGGTCGAATACGAGCGCGCCCGGCTTTGCATATGCCTCAGCCGTAAGAAGCTCCATCTTACCGAACTTCACCGTGAAGTTGTCGTAGTCGCCCTGCGCCCATGCACGCTGGAGCGTGACCTTGCTGTCCTGCTTATCGCCGTGCGTCCCGTCATCGTCGCCGTCTTTCGACATATCGACAGTCGCATCGAGACGTGCGTTCACATGCCAGTGGCTGTTGACCTCTGCGGACGGCTCGAGACGGAACAGGAGGTTGTCGTCATTGACGCGATCTGCGCCTTCATAACGCTTGCTCGTGTAGGTGTACTCGAGGGTGCCGTTCCACTTCACCATGTCGGCGTTGCGCTCGAGGTTCGAGACGCGGACGCCGAGGTTGTTGAGCTCGTCTGCGAACTCAGCCGCAAGGCGGTCAACGAGCGCGCGATCCGAAGCGGACATATCGCCCTTTGCCATCGCCTTTGCGACCATCTGCGCCATCTCATAACGCGTGATGTTGCGGTCGCCGCGGAACGTGCCGTCACCGTAGCCCTCAACAACGCCGTCGGCGGCGAGCTGGGTCACAGCGTCGTATGCCCAGTGATCACGGGGCACATCAGAGAACGGGTTTGCAGCAGCGAATGTCGTGCTTGCTGCGCCGACAACAAGAGCCGTTGCCAGTGCGGATACGAGAGTCTTCTTCATGAGAAACTCCTCCTTCTGATGATAAATAGAAACATCTGATTTCCAAGAAGGAGTGAGACGCCGCTGAAGTGTCCATGTTTCCTTTTCGCGAGACATTCTCATCCTCTTGGAATGGTTTCATCATAGCACGTGAATTAATAGATTGCAAGCATTTCCATGTAAAAATTTTTATACCAGACTATAATTTTCACCTTATTTTCAGTGTTTTATATACCGTACTCATCTCTGTTAAAGCGGTATTCGGCACAACGCCCTCTAAAACCTTGAAAAATATCTGCATCTATTGCAGCGGACAGTAAAAATCCCCCTCCAACGATGAAGGGGGATTTTGTTTTGAGGCGGATGCCGCAAGTATTTTTAGAAGAAGAACTCGACGCGACCGAAGAGCTTCTCCGCCTTGTCGTCAGCCGTCGGTCCGACATAGATCTCCTTGCCGCGGAAATATTTCGCCGAGAGCACCACGTTTTTGAAAAGCGTGTAGTCCGTACCAACTTCTACGCCCTTCGTATCCCACATAGCACCGTCGCTTGTCGGGAACGGGGAAGCGAATCCGCCGAGTTTGCGGTAGGCAACATAAGCGCCCCACGATCCCTTATCCTCCGGCTCAGCCCCCTTGTACTCATAGGTGACCTGCCAGGAACTCTTTGCGTTGTCCGCCTTTGTGTTCTCTGCGTAAGCGCCGGAGAGCATTGCTGCGTCGCCGAATCGGACGCCGCCGTTCACAGCCCAGATATCCGCCTTCGTGTTTCTAAGATTCTCGTCGCGGTTGTTAAGATACCGAACCGTATTTCTCCTGTGGAAATGCATCCCTCTGAAATAATTGGAGCCCAGATGGTAGTAGCCCGCCCCCAGCAGGACATTATTCTTGTCATACTGCAGTTCGACGCCCTGATAGTTCGCCACGTCTTCATCACCCGGCAGGTTGTGCGCACCATGGCCGCCGCCCGGCGCACCGAACGCATCGTCCAGATCAATGCGGCCGGCCTGCAGTTTGAACTTCAAATCCTTGCCAAAGCTGACCTCGGCACCCGAGAACTCATCGTCGAACACGAGGGCGCCGGGTTTCGCATACGCCTCGGCAGAGAGCAGTTCCATCTTACCGAGTTTCACCTGGAAGTTGCCGTAGTCTCCCTGTGCATAGAGACGTTTAAGCGTGACCTTGTCCCCGTTGTCATCTCCCGCGTCCGTGTTCATCTTGGTCTCCGCATCAAGACGTGCGTTCACGTGCCAGTGGCTGTTGATCTCAGCCGACGGCTCGAGACGGAACAAAAGGTTGTTGTCGTTCCTCTTTGTGTGATTAAACTTCTTGCGCTGACTTGTATATGTATACTCAAGTTTGCCGTTCCACTTCACCATGTCGGCATTGCGCTCGAGGTTGGAGACGCGGACGCCGAGGTTGTTGAGCTCGTCAGCGAACTCAGCGGCAAGACGGTC